>CAMDMO010000079.1 GCA_945902255.1 Rickettsia typhi
GCAATAAGCACTAACCACGCGAGCAACTAATTTTGAACCGCCACAGCTGGTTGATGGCAGAGAAATTCCACGGCCTGCCGCTAAGCATTCCATTAACATTTTCCATCCTTTTCCAAGTCCATCTTTGCCACCAATTATTGCATCTAAACCAACTATTACATTTTCGCCATTTAATGGAGAATTTACAAAAGGAGTTGCAAGGGGATCATGTCTTCTGCCTTGTCTAACTCCGTGAGTATCATGTGGCACTAAGGCGCAAGTGATTCCAACATCTTGATTATCGAAAAGAATTTTATCTGGATCACGCAATTGAAAAGCAACACCAATCACGGTGGCGTAAGCTCCAAGAGTTATGTAGCGCTTATTCCAATTCATGCGAATTTTAATTTCGCCGCTAGCATCTTTAAATAAAACACCATTTGAAATAATTGAGGTAGCGTCACTTCCAGCGGTTGGTTCGGTAAGTGCGAAACATGGTAAATCACGACCATCAGCTAAACGAGGAAGATAATGATCGCGCTGTGTTTGTGTTCCATATTGTAATAAAAGCTCAGCAGGCCCTAAAGAATTTGGAACCATTACAGTTATTGCCAAAGGAACTGAGCGCGAAGAAAGTTTTTGAATTACAGCGCTGTGAGCGAAAGCTGAAAAACCAAGCCCGCCATATTCTTTTGGAATGATCATGCCAAAGAATTTTTTATCACGCAAAAATTTCCAAACATTTTCTGGTAAGTCGCGCAAATGCTGAACTTCATAGTCTGAACAGATTTTACAAAGTTCTTCTGTTTCATTATCAATAAAACTTTGTTCTTCTTTTGTTAAGCGTGGATATTTTTGGTCGAATATCCATTTAAAATTTGGGCGACCAGAAAATAATTCGCCATCAACCCAGATTGTTCCTGAGGTGAGGGCGATTTTTTCAGTTTCAGAAATTTTAGGTAAAAGGCCAAGCTTTTTGATTATAAAAATAATTGGCTTGGTAATTAATTTTTGTCTAATGGCGGGAATTATAAGAACCATTGAGGCTAGAGCGTAAGTAATCCAGAAAGATTCACTTAAATCACATTTTATTAAATAAGCTGCAATTGCCGCTAAATATAAAAAAAACGGAAGGCGCTTATAAGCAAAAAATAAACATAATAAAATTGTAAAAATACCTAAATCGGGAGATTGAATTAGGGTATTTGATATATTTTGTGCAGATGCTTCTAGATTAGATTCTATCATATTTTTTTAGAATTTATTATTTTTTTAAGGCAATTATTTTCTTGTAACAAATTTAGTCAAACTTGAAGCGAAGTTATTAAGCCCTCGTCATCCTTGATGCGAAGCATCGAAGATCTCATGAGCTTTGAACTCCACATTGCAGGGCGTGTTTTACTAACCGCGCCCTTTAGTTCATGCAATTTTTAAACTAACAATAGCTGATAAAGCTACAAATTATCCTTCAAGTACCAACTCACAAGCCACTCTAACTAAATTCCTAATCCTTGCAATATAAGCCGCTCTTTCATTAACCGAAATTGCACTTCTTGCATCAAGTAAATTTAGCAAATGACTTGCTTTAAGTGCTTGTTCATAAGCAGGAATCGGCAATTTTTTTTCTGCCAAAATTTGTGATTGCTTTTCAGCTGATGTAAATTGATTAAACAAGTCATTTAAATTCGAGTGTTCCAAAATGAATCCTGAATTTTCAATTTCGCTTTGTTTAAAAATATCTCCATAAGTTATTTTTTCAGCGCCATTTAAGCCATTCCAATTAATATCAAAAACTGAATCAATGCCCTGAATATGCATTGCTATTCGCTCTAAACCATAAGTTATTTCGCCAGAAATTAATTCGCATTCAATGCCGCCAACTTGTTGCATATAAGTAAATTGACTAATTTCCATACCGTTAAACCAAACTTCCCAACCTAAGCCAGAAGCGCCAACCGAAGGATTTTCCCAATCATCTTCAACGAATCTTACATCATTTTCTTTTGGCTTTAAACCAATTAAATCAAGGCTTTGCAAATAAAGATCTTTAATATCTTTTGGCGCTGGTTTTAATAAAACTTGAAATTGATAATAATGACTTAAGCGATTTGGATTCTTTGCATAACGCGCGTCAGTTGGGCGTCTGCAAGGTTGCACATAAGCAACTTTCCAAGGTTTTTTACCCAAAGCTTTTAAAACGGTTGCAGGGTGAAGAGTTCCGGCCCCAACTTCAGAATCAATTGGCTGTAAAATTGCGCAACCCTGCTTACCCCAAAATTCTTGTAATTGAAATATAATTTCTTGAAAAGATTTCATAATATAAAAATAAAATAAAAAAAAGGGGTCAGACCCCTTTTTGAGTAAAAGGGGTCTGACCCCCTTTTTTTTATTAGACGCTAAACGAGCTTCCGCAGCCGCAATTTGCTTTGGCATTTGGATTGTTAACTTTAAAATAAGAAGCGCCTAAATCTCTAACAAATTCAATTTCAGAATCTTTTAAAAAACTGATAGAAGTTTCGTCGGTTACGGCTAAAATTTTCGAATTTTCTTCGGCAATTTTAATATCAGCTTCGTTTATTTTATTATCGAGTTCGAAAATATATTGAAAGCCGCTGCAACCACCACCGGAAATTGAAACGCGCAAAAATTTTTCGGCGTTGTCTTGTTTTCCTCTTATCTCTTTAATGCGCTCTAATGCTGAGTTAGTAATGTTTATAGAATTCATTATTTTTTCTTATTTCTTTTATGAAGCAAAGTTAAAATTTCAGAAAGTTCAATATTTTTTGCAGCCAATAAAACTAAAATATGGTAAAATAAATCACCAGTTTCTTCAATAATTTCATTTCTAGTTTTTTTGCTAGGATTTTTTTCATCAATAAAAGCCGCAACTATCACTTCCAAAGCTTCTTCACCAATTTTTCGTCCAATTTTTGCAACACCTTCTTTTGCAAGGCTGTAGCTGTAGGAAGTTTTATCTTTTTTTGTAATTTTTTCTTTAATCAGATTTAAAAGCTCTTCCAAAGAAAGTTGGTTTTTTGACATTTTTTAAAATAAGTATTTAGCACAATTTGAAATGCTGTTCAAATATGTTTATATTTAATCAAACCTAACATGAAAAGCAAGCATTTGAAATCTTGACAAAATTTTTATTTTTTTATAGAATCCTCGCCCCCGCATTTTTTTAAAAAAATTAACTTAAATATAAATATGGCTATTGAAATGACATTGTCGATCATCAAACCTGATGCGACTCAAAGAAACTTAACTGGTGCAATTAACAGCAAATTTGAACAAGCTGGTTTAAAAATTGTAGCGCAAAAAAGAATGCAACTTTCTGATAAAGTGGCTGGAGAATTTTATGCAGTTCATCGCGAACGCCCATTTTACAATGATTTAGTAAAATTCATGGTTTCTGGTCCAGTTGTGGTTCAAGTTTTAAAAGGCGAAAATGCCGTATTGAAAAATCGTGAAATTATGGGCGCCACAAACCCTGCAAATGCTGATGCTGGAACAATTCGCAAAGAATTTGCTCTTTCAATTGAAGCTAATTCAGTTCATGGCTCTGACAGTTTAGAAAATGCTAAAAATGAAATTGCGTTTTTCTTCGCTGGTTTTGAGATTGTTGAATAGAGAATTAAGTAAATTTTGCGTTTAATCACTAATTTAGCTGCTTTTCCCCTTCTCGTAATCGTTATTTTGGGAGTGGCTGCATAATTTCGTCATCCTTGGCGCGAAGCGTCGAAGATCTCAGAAGTTTGGCTTTAGAAAGCTAAAAACTCATGAGATCCTCGGCCTTGTAAGACCAATGATGGCGCTGTTATAGATATCTTCGCCCCAAGAAGTGATAGCTTTGTATAAACACCCTTCGATACTTTTTTAAAATTTGTCTCATATATTTTTTTTCATAGGTCAAACTAACTTATTAGTTGCATAAGATTGTAAAATATGATTTAATTGCGTGCGTTACAGCTTTAATAGTAGATAAAAATCATAATAAAATGACAAGAACTGCGGAAATAGAAAAAAGAATAGCGGAGCTAGCTCAAGATAAAAAGGCCTATAGCAGTATAGAGGTTGACGCTGTATTTAAAGCCTATCTAAAATCAAAAGGTTATCATTACTTATATTGTCTGCGCCCCCCTCTACACAAAGGAGAGTCTGAGGATTCTAGGTTAGAAGAGTCCAACATTCTTGTTAAGGTTATTCCTGGTGAAAAAGTTGGTGAAAAAGTTACTGAAAAAGATCTAAGATCAAATAAGATCGCTACAAAATTAGATGATGCAAGTCCCTATGAAATTGTTGTTTCTATGCCTGCAATGTCTGATGAAAGAGAAAATGGGGGGGTTGATAGAGAATTTTGGAGTCCAGCTTTAGCTAGGCAGTTGGAAATAATCAAGGAATTAGGTTTATTAAAAGTTGGCAGCCCAATACAGTTTAAAATGCCCAACAAGCCTAGTGGAGAATGGCACTGGGTTAGCTCAAGTCTTATAGTGAATTTACAAGCGGATGGATCTATAGAAATTAACTCTTACATGCATGATTCTTCAAGTCAAAGGAGGCAGTTGGGTGATTATTTTATTAATCTTATAACAACTCAATTCAAAAAATCTTACCCGAATAAAAAAATAATTTTTAATCATGTTGCATCAGGGGTTATTAATCCGCCGCAAAGGGGTGGAGTTTCTTGTGGAGTTTGGGCCACTGAAGCTATGATTGGTACGGTTACGGCTGCTCAAAAAGATGCTTGGAATCGTTGTTATAAAGGCGGAAATCCAATAGAAGAGGGTGAGCCAAGAAGATGGCACGCTGAATTAATTGCGGACCAAGATCTTGAAGTGTTTAAAAAATTTGGACATGTTACTGCGGATGTGGCTGGAAATGGTTTAGATGGAGAAGAGAGGCAAAAAAGACTCAAGGAAAATTTTGATAGAGTTAATACAAAATCCAAACAAGTTATATCTCTAATAGATTCTAAGAAGTTTGATACACTACATAAGGTTCTATCATTGGTTAAACAACAAGATACTGAAGGTACTATTGAGACAAGAGAGGTTCAAAGACTATATATTGGATCAATAAAAGAATTAGGTGATATTACAATTGCAGATCTACTATTATCAAAAGATAAAGATGGGAGTGATAAGGTAGTTTTTGGAATTGGAGACGACCTTGATATTTTGCTACTGTCTTTGAAAGAAGAGATAGATAGGCGCAATTCAGAGCCTAAAGTGGCAGAGGTTAAAGGCGCTTCTGAATCAAAAGTGGAAGATGGCGAGCCAGAGAGAGTTGAGTTAGAGGAGGGGGATAAAAAACCGATAATAAAGGTGGCTTTGCCCAAAGAGGTTGGTAAAAAAGCGAAGATTGGCAAAGAGAAAAGGCGAGATCAAAAATCAAGCGAAGCGCCAAATGGAGTAATAAAAAAAACCAAAAAGAAACAAGGGCTAGCTTCAGATATAGCTGAAAAGGAAGTGGTTGAAGTTAGGGAGGAGAAAAAAACAAATAAGAAAAAGACAAAAGATGATATAGCGGTTTTACCAGATGATGATCGTGTTGAAGTTGAAGCCGATGTGACGGAAGTTGCTGCAGCAGAAGCTGTGGCAGAGGCATCTCCAACAACTTCGGCTGTTAGCGAGGCCTTATTAACAAAAAAACTAGAAGTTTTAAAAGATGAGCGAGGTGGAGTAATAAAAAAAACCAAAAAGAAACAAGGGCTAGCTTCAGATATAGCTAAAAAGGAAGTGGTTGAAGTTAGGGAGGAGAAAAAAACAAATAAGAAAAAGACAAAAGATGATATAGCGGTTTTACCAGATGATGATCATGTTGAAGTTGAAGCCGATGTGACGGAAGTTGCGGCAACAGAAGCTGTGGCAGAGGCATCTCCAACAACTTCCGCTGTTAGCGAGGCCTTATTAACAAAAAAACTAGAAGTTTTAAAAGATGAGCGAGGTGGATATGCACAAGAGAAGCAAAGTTTGGCTAGCGCTTTAGAAAAAAGTTTTAAAGAAGAAAGTGAGGCTGATGAAGAGGATAAGAAGAAGTATAAAGATCAAGCTACTCTTTTATATAATCAATTATACGAAGAATCTCTAAAAGAAAAAAAGTTAATAAGAGAATTAAAGGCTGCAGAGGCTGATCAAAAGAGGGAAGGGGTTTTGGCTAAAGATGCGGAAGAGGCAAAAAAAACCGCCGAGTCTCTTGAAGGGCAACTTGCTAAAATTAAAGCTGAGAAAAAAATTCCTGATGGTAATCAAATTTATATTTCAAAACAAGATTTTGGTGGAAAAGAGGCCATCATCGAGGAAGAAAAATCGATTAAATATGCAAAATATTTAAATCTTGCCGGAGTGGAAGTTAATGCCAATGTTTTTGCTAAAGGCGCTGATTTATTCATGGCAAATTTCACGGGCTCTAAACTTGGAAGTGATAGCGCTCCACTAGATTTAACAGAATGTATAAATTTAAGTAGCGTTAATTTTAACAAATGTAGTGGTGTTGTAAAATTTCCAGAAGGTTTTGTGCCGAAGGCATTTAACTTTAGAAATTGCCCAGATTTAAAGGTTATGGTAGGGGATAAGGAAGTGACAGAATTTCGCGCTTTTGGAAGTAGTCGGATGATAACGAAAGAAGATATTTATAAAACTCCATCAACTAGCTTTATACCAAAAGGAGCTACCAGAATTGATATTTCAAAAGAGAGGTTGAGGTAAGTAGATTACCATTCAGCTGGGCGTGGTTTGTAACCGCACCTTTAAATGCCAGTTCGGGATAAAAATTACCAATCCTCGTCATCCTTGTAAAAGTTCACCAATTCGGTTCGATTTAAAAATTTCTAAATTACAAATTTCTCAACCAAATTAACTGGCATTTTATTATTAATACCTTGATGAAGACGATGTTCGTTATAATAGATGTTATACCCAAGAATATGATGCT
>CAMDMO010000080.1 GCA_945902255.1 Rickettsia typhi
ATTTGCTCCACCATGAGCTGGGCCCCAGAGAGAAGCAATTCCAGCGCCTATACAAGCAAAAGGATTTGCACCGGAAGAGCCGGCTAATCTTACAGTTGAAGTTGAAGCATTTTGTTCGTGATCAGCATGCAAAATAAAAATCATTTCCATCGCTTTTGCAATAGTTGGGCTAACCTTATATTCGCTGGTTGGCTTAGCAAAAAGCATATGTAAAAAATTTTCTGCAAAACCATATTCATGTTTTGGATAAATAATTGGCTCGCCAATTGAATATTTATAGGCCATTGCCGCTAAGGTTGGCATTTTAGCAATAATTTTATAAACCACATCCATTCTTCCTTCTGGAGTTGTGATATTCATGGTTTCATGATAAAAAGCTGAAAGTGATGCAACGGCGCCAACCATGATTGCCATTGGATGTGCGCGCCTTGGAAAACCGCGATATAGAATGTGCAATTGCTCATGCACTAACATTTTTTCTTTGATATTTGTTTTAAACTCTTGATATTGTTGGTCTGTTGGCAATTCATGATTGAGTAAAAGATAACAAACTTTAAGATATTCACTTTTTTTAGCTAAATCTTCGATTGCATAGCCGCCATGTCTTAATATTCCTTGATCGCCATCAATAAAAGTAATTTTTGACTCGCAAGATGCAGTGGAAAGAAAACCCGGATCATAAGTAAACATTCCGCTTTCTTTGTAAAGACTTGAAATATCGATTACATCTTGACCAATCGTGGCTTTACGAATTGGAAAATTAATTTCTTTACCATTTGGAAGGGTTAGTTTTGCAGAATTATTTTCAGTCATATTGAGGCAAGATTTAGTTTATAATTAAAGATTAATTTAATCTTGATCTAAGATCGCTTGTTTTCAACAGAAAAATGAATTATAATCCCAATATAATCAAACATTTTTTAAAACATGAATTCTCTCGGATTTCAAAAAGAAAATAAAGATACTAAAATCATAGTGGCAATGTCTGGTGGCGTTGACTCTTCTGTAGTTGCCTGCCTTTTAAAAGAGCAAGGTTATGATGTGATTGGAATTACCTTACAACTTTATGATATTGGTGAAGCTCTAAAGAAGAAAAATGCTTGCTGCGCTGGAGTTGACATTTTAGACGCAAAAAAAGTCGCAGAAAAATTCAATTTTCCACATTATGTTTTGAATTATCAGAATCTTTTTAAGGAATCAGTAATTGATGATTTTGCAGATAGTTATTTGCAAGGCGAAACGCCAATTCCTTGCATAAAATGCAATCAATCAGTTAAATTTCGTGATTTATTAAAAGTGGCGCGCGACCTTGGGGCAGATGCTTTGGCAACTGGCCACTATGTTAGGCGAGAAGTTGGAAAAAACCAAGAATCGCAACTTCACAAAGCAACTGACGACGATAAAGATCAAAGCTATTTTTTATTTACCACCACCAAAGAACAGCTAGATTTCTTGCGCTTTCCACTTGGTTCAAATTCTAAAGAAGAAACCAGAAAAGAAGCACAAAGATTAGGTCTTGAAATTGCATCAAAACCAGATTCGCAAGATATTTGTTTTGTTCCAAATGGCGATTATGCAGCAGTAATAAGGCGTCATCGCCCCACTGCTTTTAGAGAAGGAAATTTAGTTCACATTGAAAGCAAAAAAATCTTAGGCAAACATGATGGAATTGTTAATTTTACTTTAGGACAAAGAAGAGGCCTTGGAATTGCTTATCCAGAGCCACTTTATGTGGTAAAAATTGAACCGAAAGAAAATATCGTTTTTGTTGGCGAAGAAAAATATTTACAAAATCGAAAATTCAAAATTCGTGATATAAATTGGTTAGCCTCAGATATTGATATTACTAACGAAATAGAAGCAAAAGTAAGATTGCGCTCAAATCACGAAGAAGAGCCGGCATTGATAAAAATCAATAAAAATGGCGAAGGCGAAATTATAATGAAATCAATGACGCGCGCCATAACACCCGGGCAAGCTTGTGTAATCTATCAAGAATCTAGGGTGCTGGGCGGCGGCTGGATTACAAAAGAAATTGAATGATTTTTAAAAAAAATCAAAATATCATTAATTTCATGAAAACTCTTGAACTTCTAAAACAAAATCGAAAAAAAATTTACGAAATAGCTGAAAAATACGGCGTGTCTAACATACGCGTTTTCGGCTCAGTAGCTCGTGGGGAAGAGAAAAAAGGGTCGGATGTTGATTTATTGGTAAAAGTCAGAAGTTATAAAAAATACTGCATTGGCAGCTTCATGAGAAATATGTTTCAAGAAGAAATAGAGCTGATGCTGCATCGCAAAGTCGATGTTATTACCGAAAAAAGCTTACATCCATTACTAAAAAATGAAATAACCACCACCGCAAAAACCTTATGAATCGTGACTTAGTGCATCTTCATTATATTTTGAGTTGCATAGAAAAAATTGAAAAAGAAACAAAATTACAAACTAAAAGGAAATTCGAAAATTCTGGCATAGTTAAGGATGGAATCTTATACAATCTACAAACCATGTCAGAATCAACTCAAAAAGTTTCAAAATCATTAAAACTTACCGAATCAGAAATTCCTTGGCATGAAATTAGTGATTTTAGAAATAAATTAGTTCATGATTATCTGGGAATTGATTCCACAATTATTTGGAATGTAATTAAAAAAAGATTGCCAAAACTTAAAAAACGCATCAAAAAAATGATCGGGTTTTTAGAAAAAAAAGGGAAATTATAGAAAATATTATTCCAGTTTGGCGTCTAATTTATTTTAACTTTAACTAAAAACATATGACAAATCAATCTTTCGATCTAGTAGTAATCGGCGCTGGTCCAGGTGGATATGTGGCGGCAATTCGTGCGGCGCAACTTGGGCTTAAAACTGCTTGCGTGGAAAAGCGTAAAACTTTAGGTGGAACTTGTTTGAATGTGGGATGCATTCCATCAAAAGCATTACTAGAAATTTCGCATAAATTTCATGATGCTGAGCATCAATTTGAAAAATTAGGAATCAATGTTTCTGCGCCAAAAATTGATGTAAAAAAACTTTTAGCTAATAAAAACGAAATCGTTACTGGATTAACTGGTGGAATTGCGGGGCTTTTCAAAAAAAATAAAGTTACTTCTTTGGAAGGGACAGCAAAATTTTTAGATAAAAATACTATTGAGCTAACAAAAGCTGATGGTTCTAAAGAAAAAATTGCAGCTAAAAACTTTATCATCGCAACTGGTTCAGAAGTTACAAAACTTCCTGGAGTTGAAATTGATGAAAAAGTAATCGTTTCATCAACTGGGGCACTAGATTTAGAAAGCGTTCCTAAAAAAATGATTGTAATTGGCGCCGGTGTAATTGGCTTAGAATTAGGTTCAGTTTGGGGTCGTTTTGGCGCTGAAATTGAAGTAATTGAATTTCTTGATAAAATCACGCCAGCAATGGATGCAGAAGTATCGCGTAATTTCCAAAGAATTCTTGAAAAACAAGGATTTAAATTCCGCCTTTCAACAAAAGTTATCTCGGTTAAAAAAGATAAAAAAGGTGCAATAGTTGAAATTGAAGGAGTTTCTGACGGTAAAAAAGAAACGCTTGCAGCTGATGTGGTTCTAGTTGCAATAGGTCGCAAACCTAATACCGAAAATCTTGGATTAGAAAATGTTGGGATTAAAACCAATGCTCGTGGCTTTATTGAAAATCATCATTTACGCACATCGGTTGAAAATATTTTTGTAATTGGCGATGTTACAACCGGCCCAATGTTAGCTCACAAAGCTGAAGATGAAGGCGTTGCCGCTGCTGAAATTATTGCCGGACAAGCTGGTCATGTTAATTATGATGTAATTCCAAATGTAATTTATACTTACCCAGAAATTGCCTCAGTTGGTAAAACTGAAGAGGAATTAAAAACTGCTGGAATTGCTTATAAAGTTGGAAAATTTTCAATGATGGCAAATTCTAGAGCCCGCGCCACTTTTGATTCAGAAGGCTTTGTAAAAATTCTTGCCGATGCAAAAACTGATCGCGTTTTAGGCGCTCACATCATTGGTCGCGAAGCTGGAAATACAATTCATGAAGTTGTTGTAGCGATGGAATTTGGCGGAAGTGCCGAAGATATAGCCAGAACTTGTCATGCTCACCCAACCTACAACGAAGCAGTTAAAGAAGCTGCAATGGCGGTTGATAAAAGACAAATTCATAGCTAAAAATAAAAAGGGGTCTGACCCCTTTTATATTTTATTAAAAAAACAACTTTTCTCTCCGGTGTGACAAGCCGCGCCAACTTGTTTTACTTTCAATAAAATACAGTCAAAATCACAATCTATTGCAATTGAAACCACCTCTTGCAAATGACCTGAGGTTTCGCCTTTTTTCCACAAAGAATTTCTTGAACGCGAAAAATAGGTAGCGTAATTGGTTTTTATTGTCAGATCTAGACTTTCTTGATTCATCCACGCCATCATCAAAACTTCATTTGTTTCGTGATCTTGCGCGATTGCTGGAATTAGACCTTTTGAATCAAATTTTAACTTCTTCAGAGCTTCTTTCATTTTATTAAAGAATGTTGATAATTGCGCTATTGCAAGATATATTTTTTAAAAAAACAAATCAATTAATTACAAAAAAATGACCACCTGCACTAGGCGAATCGAATTTGACGCAGCTCATAGAATTTTAAATCACGAAAGTAAATGTAAAATGCTCCATGGGCATCGTTACGCTTTAGAAGCTACTTTTGAAGCAAAAAAACTTGATAATTTAGGTCGCGTTATTGACTTTGGAGTAATTCGAGAAGTGCTTGGAAGCTGGATTGATGAAAATTTTGATCATAATACAATTTTATCAAAAAAAGATAAAAAATTGGGTGAAAAAATTGCCGAAGAAACTGGGCAGAAAATTTTCTATCTTGATGAAAACCCTACAGCTGAGAACATTGCAGCATTTTTATTAAAAGAAATTTGTCCAAAACTTTTTGTGAAAAAAAATGTAAAATGCACAAAAATTAAACTTTACGAAACGCCCAATTGCTATGTTGAAATCAAATAATTTTTCTAAAAAATACAGAGTTTATTACGAAGATACAGACGCTGGTGGCGTGGTTTATTACGCTAATTATTTAAAATTTTTTGAAAGAGCTCGCACCGATTTCTTAAGATCTTTAAATATTTCACAATCAGATTTAATGCAAAAAGAAAATTTGGCCTTTGTGGTTAGAAAATGTGAAATTGAATATTTAATTCCAGCAAAACTTGATGATGAAATTAATGTCGATGTTATTGTGGAAAAAATTGGCGGCGCTTCAATTTTAATGCTGCAAAAAATAACAAAAAATGACCTAACTTTATCTATTCTTAAAGTAGATATAGTATGCGTTTCTACCGATAATTTTAAACCGAAAAAAATTCCTCAAAATATAAAAAATTCATTAAATGCTTGATAATTTTTCGAATAATATAACTAAAATTTTTGACAGAATTTCTGGCAAAAAATTTATCTCAGAAGATGATTTAAATTCCACAATGCGCGAAATTAGAATCGCGCTTCTTGAGGCCGATGTTTCGCTTTCAATTGCTAAAGAATTTATTGAAAAAGTTAAGGCGGAAGCGTTTGGAAAACAGGTGGTTAAAAGCGTCTCTCCCGGACAGATGATTGTTAAAATTGTCAATGATGAATTAGTGAAATTACTCGGAGATGAAAAGGCAGAAATTAATTTTAACTCTCGCCCGCCAGTTGTAATTTTAATGGTTGGTTTGCAAGCTTCTGGAAAAACCACCAGCTCTGGCAAATTAGCTTTAAGATTAAAAAATAAAAATCATAAAAAAGTTTTACTAGCCTCGCTTGACACATATAGACCAGCGGCCGCAACCCAATTAGCAATTTTAGCTAATAAAATTTCAGTTGATTGTGACGAGTTTATTGCGAGCAAAACTCCTTTAGAATTAGCAAAAAAAGCGCAACAAAAGGCAATTGATGGTGGTTATGAAGTTTTAATTTTAGACACCGCTGGGCGAACTAATATTGATGAAAAAATGATGCAAGAAGTTGTGGAAATTAAAAATGCAACTCAACCCGCAGAAATCTTACTCGTGGTTGATGCCTTGACCGGTCAAGATGCAATAAATATCGCGAATAATTTTAACCAAAAATTATCAATCACTGGAATAATTTTAACTCGTCTTGATGGCGATTCCAGAGGTGGTGCTGCCCTAACCATGAAAGCTGCAACCAATTGTCCAATTAAATTTATTGGTGTTGGTGAAAAATTAGAAGAGTTCGAAGAATTTAATCCTGAGCGCTTAGCTTCTCGCATTATTGGCATGGGAGATGTGGTTTCTTTAGTTGAAAAAGCTCAAGAAGTTTTTGATGCAAATGAGATGGAAAAGGCCGCAAAGAAAATGCAAAAAGGTCAATTTGATTTAGAAGATTTATTGTCGCAAATTCGTAATATGAAAAAAATGGGTGGAATTAATAGTATTCTAAAATTCTTACCCGGAGCCAGCAAACTTAGAGAACATGTTGGGAAAATTGGTGATACTGAAAAAGAAATGATGCGTCAAGAAGCTTTGATTTTATCAATGACTAAAAAAGAAAGAGCCAATCCAGACATATTAAGTTCTTCACGCAAATATAGAATTGCCAAGGGCGCAGGAAGCAATATTCAAGAAGTTAATCGTCTGTTAAAAAAATATAAACAGATTCAAAAAATGATGAAGAAACTTGGAAATATGGATCAAAAGCAGGTTGCGCAAGCTCTTGGTGAAAATGGCGAACTTTCTCAATTTAAAAATTTTATCAATTAAATTATGAATAATCTTGCTCAAAAAAAATGCTTAGCCTGTTCTGAAGCAACGCAGGCTTTTGATCAAGAGACTTCTAAAAAACATC
>CAMDMO010000081.1 GCA_945902255.1 Rickettsia typhi
AGTAATGCGATATTTATTGATTATTTCTAATGTTACCAAAATATTTAAAAAACTCACTATCTGGTGAAATTATCATTTTAGTTTTATCGGCATGAAAGGCTTCTTTGTAAGCGCTCATAGAGCGATAAAAATCAGCAAATTCTGGATCGCGACCATAAGATGAAGCATAAATTTTAATTGCTTCAGCCTCGCCATTACCACGAATTATGTCAGATTTTTTCTTAGCTTCAGCAAGTGTGATTGTTCTTTGTTTATCAGCTTCAGCACGAATTTTTGCAGCTTCCTCAGCGCCATTAGCTCTAATTTCACGCGCTTCTTTTTCACGCTCAGTTTGCATGCGAGCATAAATTGCATCGCTATTTTCTTTTGGCAAATCAGCTCTCATAATTTTTACATCAATAATTTTAATGCCAAAAATTGCCGATTCACGGCTTACAGCTTCTTGAATTTGCGCCATAATATCAATACGATTTTCAGTAAGTAATTCGCTTAAAGCAACTTCACCAATAACTTGACGCAAGCTTGAGTCAAGAATGCCAGACAGTTTATTTTCTAAGCCATTAATAATATTTACTGTGGTATAAAATTTTAGCGGATCAATAATTTGATATTTTGCAAAAGCGTTAATTATTAAGCGTTTTTGATCAGAGGCAATAACCTCTTGTTCGGCAATGCTTAAGTCGATAATTCTTTTGTCGAACGCAATTATATTATGCAAAAGCGGCATTTTAAAATGAATTCCGGGTTTGTTGATAACTCGAATTGGTTCGCCAAATTGCAGAATTAAAACTTGTTGTCTTTGATCGACGGTAAACATTGTGCTAACAAGTAGCAGTAAAATTATGGTAGAAAAAATCAGTAATTTTTTTGGAAAAATCATATTTAGTTAACTTTTTTAGGTTGCGCAGATTGTTGTTGAATATCAGTTAGTGGATAATAAGGAACCACGCCAGATTTTCCAGCTCCTTTATCAATAATTACCTTATCAGTATCGCGATAAATTTTTTCCATCGTTTCAAGATAGATTCGTTTTTTTGTAACTTGTTTTGATTTTAAATATTGATTATAAACTGATAAAAATCTTTGCGCTTCGCCTTCAGCATTAGCCACAACTTCTTTTTTATATGCCTCAGCTTGTTCATGCATTTGTGAGGCAGAGCCGCGCGCGCGAGGAATAATGTCGTTAGCGTAAGATTGCGCTTGGTTTATTTCCTTTTCTTTGTCAGCTTTTGCGGTTTGCACATCGCGAAACGCATCAATTACTTGCGAAGGCGGATCAACTCTTCTTAATTGCACTAAAACAATTCTTACTCCAGATTTATATGAATCTAGGGTTTGTTGTAATAAAATTTTAGCCTCTTGTTCAATTTTTTGTTTACCATCAGAAAGCGCGTCAGCAATAGGTGTGCGGGCAATAATTTCACGCATTATGCTTTCAGAGGTTCTGCGAATTGTTTGATTTTGTGAAGCGATGTTAAAAACAAAATCTTTAATATCAGAAATTTGCCACTGCACTTGAAATTCAATATCAACAATATTCTCATCGCCAGTAAGCATAAGGCTTTCAGCGTCAAAATTTCTTTTATCATTTTTATTTACAAAAGAAGAAAATCCGAATTCTTCGGTATTAACTCGAGTAACACTTTTTTTAATTTCAGATCCAAAGGGGTAGGGAATGTGATAATTTAAGCCGGCAGTTGTAACTGCGTAAAATTTTCCGAAGTAAAATACTACTGCATTTTCATCGGTATCAACCTTGTAAAACCCTAGTGACAACCATAATAAAAGCGCGCCAAGAAAAATTAAACCAATAACTGATTTTTGTGGTTTTTGACCTGAATTTTGATTATTTCCACCAAAATTTTTTTTAAAAAACTCATTAATTTTTTTAATAAAGTCATCAAAAGCATCATCAGTTTTTTTTGGCTCAAAACTTCCTTTATTATCTGAATTTTTTTTAGGATCTTTATTTTCGCCACTCCATGGCCCCCAAGGCCCACTATTCATAAAAAGTTTTAACATATTGTTTGTTAGATGAGTTGTCGTTAAATTATTAAATATAGATTCTCATATTAATTCATTTTTTTTCAATATGACAGAAAAAACTTTTGCCGATTTTTGTCGACAAATTCCTGATGTGGTTGGTGTAAAAAAAATTATCGCAATTGCTTCTGCTAAAGGAGGAGTTGGCAAATCAACCATTGCCTGCAATTTATCTATAAGCTTAAAGAGAAAAGGATATAATGTTGCGTTGGTTGATGCCGATATATATGGACCATCAGTGCCTCACTTGATGAATCTTTCAGGCAAGCCAGAAATGAGAGATAATCTTATTTTACCACTTATTTCCTTTGGCGTAAAATGTATCTCTATAGGTTCAATGGTTGACGAAGCTTCTGCTGGTGTGTGGAGAGGTCCAATGGTAACGAAAATTCTTTATCAATTAATTCGTAGCGTAAATTGGCGTAGCGATAACAAAGATGTTGATGTTATGATTATTGACATGCCTCCGGGAACCGGAGATGTTTATTTAAGTATGGCTGAAAAATTTCCGCTTAACGGAGTGGTAATTGTTTCAACCCCGCAAAGTCTTGCTGTAATTGACGTGGTTAAGTCAATTGACTGTTTTAAAAAACTGAATATTCCCATAATTGGCCTTATTCAAAATATGTCTTATTTAGAGATTGATGGTGAAAAAAAATATTTATTTGGAAGGGATGGCGCAAAAAACTTGGCTGAAAAATTACAAATTAAATTTTTAGGAGATGTGCCGCTAAATCAAGAAATATCTGATTCAACAGAAAATCGTCTGCCAATTTTAGAAGTGCAGCCAAATTCTAAAACTGCAATTATTTTAAATAAAATGGCCGATGATATTTTAGTTCTATAGTTTTATAAATAATTTATGGACTTTTTATAGCTTTACTTACAAAGTGCTATTATGTGAGATGCATTATGAGGCTGTCGCAAAATTGTCTTTTTCGGTAATTTTTAGTTTTACTAAATTTGTTCGAGAGCGCTTATATCTAATAAGCTTACCTTCTCACAAATTTAGTAAAACCCAAAATTCCTCGAAAAATCCTAATTTTGCGACAGCCTCAATATAAAGATAACCAAAAGTCATGAATAAAAAATTAAAATTCTTACTAATATTTTCAATTGCAACCACTATAGGCAAAGCCTCCTTTGCGTCTAATCTAGAAGATGCAATAGCAATTGCTAAAGCAAATAATAAAACAATTAAATTTGAAGACTATAAATTGCAGGCTGCAGAATCTTTGAAAGATGAAGCGGTAGGAGCCTTCTTGCCCAATGTTAGCGCTAGTGGTCAATATGGAAAAAGAAAAAGTAATATCAATAATGGTCGCGCCAATAATACTGGATATAACAATAATCGCGTAGAAGAGTTAAGGGCGGAGCAGCCAATATTTGACGGCTTCGGTTCAATTGCAAAATATAATGAAGCTGATTATAAAGTAAGATCTGCAACTCTGCAAAATCAAAGTAAAAAACAAGAAATTAGTTTTGAAGCCGTTCGTGTTTATTGTAATTTATTTCGTTATCAAGAAATTCTAAAAATACAGGAAGAAAATAAAAGGCTTATTGGTCAAATTTACGAATTAGCAAAAAATAGAAATAAGAAAAAAATATTAGATAAAAGTGATGTTATAAAATTTGAATATGAGTTGTCGGAAGGCGAAACTCATTATTTTGAAGCTTTAAATAAATTTTCAAAATCTCAATTTGAATATCAAAATGTTATTGGCGAGCTTCACAAAGATTTAATTATGCCAACAATAACAAAAGAAAAATTTGATAAAGCAACCGCTACTCACAACGCCTTATTAAATAACCATAATTTAAGATCTTACCACTTTAATTATTTAGCATCAAAATCAGCTTATAGCGCTGAAAAATCAGCATTTGCGCCAAGTGTTTCGCTAGTGGGATCAATCAGCAAGCAGCAAAATGCTATTTATTTAAACGGATCTAATTTTGAAAATAGAACGGTTTCCCTCAATGTTACAGTGCCTCTTTTTCAAAAAGGAGTTGAATATTCGAATTTATCCAAAGCTAAAAGTCAAAGCTCAGCGGCTCGTGAAGAATTAGAAGTTAATAGAGGAAATCTTACTCAAGAAATTGGTTCAGCAATTGAAGAATATGATTTTTATACCAAATTAAGTCAGGCAAACGAACAACTTTTAACTTTAGCGGAAAATCGCGCTGATATTTTAATTGAAAGACTAAATTCTGGAGTTGGCGATTCAATTGAAGCTCTAAGGGCAGAAATTGAAATGAACCAGCGCAAAATAGAATTTTTTAACTCAAAAATGGATTTGGTAACTTCTTATTATAAAATCAAATTTTTACTTGGAGAAATGCAAATTTAAATATGAAACGCCACCAAGCATCTCCGCTTCAAATAGCGCTCAGTAAATGTAAAACAGCCTTTCTTTTTGCCTTTCTTTTTAGTTTCTTCATTAGCTTACTTACATTGGCAATGCCAATTTATTCAATGCAAGTTCTTGATCGCGTATTATCAAGTAACAGCATAGAAACCTTGGTTTTCTTATCCTTGATAATGATAGTGTTTTTTATTTTTTTGGGAATTTTAAATGCTATTCGATCTGCAGTTTTTTTACAAATATCAAATTGGTTAGATAAAAGCCTTTCACCAGTTTTGTTTGATTCTGGAATTGAAAATCAAGATAATAAAAGCCTCTCAATCCAAAATTTAAGAGATCTGCAGGCAATAAAATCTTTTATCGCTAGTCAAAATTTAGGTGTAATTTTTGACGCTCCTTTCGCAATAGTTTTTTTAATTTTCATTTTTTTTATTCATCCAATAAATGGAATTGTCACGGTCGTAGGGGCGTTGATATTGCTTAAAATGGCTTTTATCAATGAAAAAATGACTAAAGATTTAATCGAAAAAACCAATGAAATGCAAGTTGAGTTAGCTCGTGATTTTGAAATTATTTCATCAAATTCCGAAAGTGTAAAAGCGATGGGAATGAAGAATAATGTTAAAAAAACTTGGCAAATTTCTAACTCAAAATTTAGAGAATTATCAAATCAACTAGCTTCACGCTCTAATATAATTGGCTCTACAACAAAATCTCTGCGCCTTACAATTCAAATGGTTACCACTGCAGCAAGCGCAATATTGGTTATCTATAATAAAATGTCTTCTGGCGGAATAATTGCTGTTTCAATTTTGTCTGGAAAAGCTTTAACGCCATTCGATTCAGCAATTTCTTTGTGGAAAGTAATTACTACGGCAAAAAAATCTTACAGCCGCTTACATGAATCGCTCAAAAGTTACGATCTTGATAAGGATAAAATTTCTCTACCAGAAATGCGCGGAGAAGTTTCGGCTGAGAAATTAGTTTATAAGGTTGATAAATTGGATCGTTTTTTAATTAAAGGACTATCCTTTCAAATTAACCCAGGAGAGCTAATAGCAATTGTTGGGCCAAGCGGCTCGGGAAAAACAACTTTAGCAAGATTATTAGTTGGCATCATAAAACCAACATCAGGAGTTGTTAGATTTGACGGCGCTGATTTAGCGGATCAAGATTTTGAAAAAATTGGTAAATTTATTGGATATTTGCCACAAGATATTGAGCTATTTAAAGGAACTATAAAAGAAAATATTTCGCGAATGAGTAAAGAAGAATCAGACGAAGATATAATTGCGGTTGCAGAACTTTGTGGAATTCACAAAATAATTTTAAATCTTCCAAATGGATATGAAACAAAAATTGATAAAGAATCACTAAATTTATCCGCTGGACAAAAACAAAGAATTGGATTAGCCAGAGCCTGTTTTGGCAATGTAAAACTTGTGGTTTTGGATGAGCCAAATTCTAATCTAGATACCGAAGGAGAAATGGCTTTAGTTAATGTAATGAGGCAATTATCAAAAAGAAAAGTTACAACAATTTTAATCACTCACAAACCATCAATTGCAGCTCTATGCAATAAAGTAATGCTATTAAATGAAGGACAAATTGCAGTATTTGATGAGTCGAAAAATGTAATAAGAAAAGACAATAAAATAAATGCTTAATAAAAAATTTTTACCCAACCATGACACAGTAGGATATGACGCAATAAGGCTTGGCGTTATATCGCTTATTATATTTTTTGTTGTCTTTCTTGTTTGGGCAATTTTTGTTCCAATTCAATCCGCGTCAATTGCCGATGGGGTGATAGTTCTAGATTTGAATAATAAAACCATTCAACATTTAGAGGGTGGAATTATTGATGATATTTTAGTAAAAGAAGGGCAGTTGGTTAAAGAGGGAGATATTTTGCTTTATATTCATGACATAAAAGCAAAATCAGAGCAGCAGATTTATAAAAAAAGATTATGGGCAGCAAAGTTACAAAGAGAAAGATTGTTAGCTCAAAAAAATAACAAAGAAACCCTAGATTTAGTAAAATTTTTCCCAGAACTAGGAGTTGTTGATCCCGAAGATAAAGCGGCTTTGATGGAAGTTATAAATAACCAAATGCAGCTTTTTAACAGCAAAACAGAAGAGTTATCTGGAAAAATCGATGTTTTGCGCAAAAAGTTAGTCTCGGTTAACGCTCAAAAAAAAGCATCAAAGTCAAAATTAATTATTTTTCGTAATGAATTAAGGGCGGTTAAACCACTAGTAAAGCAAGGTAACCTTCCAGTTTTACGCCAATATGATTTAGAAAAAGAGATTGTTAACTTAGAAGGTGAAATTTCTCAGTTGGAAGCCGATTCTTCATCTGCTAAAACCCAAATTGCTAATTAT
>CAMDMO010000082.1 GCA_945902255.1 Rickettsia typhi
ATTTAAAATTTGCTTCAAGCCCTTTTAATTAGAGGCTTTTAAGCCAATATCTTCAAATACAGAAATTAAAATGCAAATAAAAGAAATTCAAACTCGTGAAGAAATTGCAGAAACCTATAATGTTTTGCTGCAAATTTACGATGATCTAAATAGCGAAACCTATGTGGAAGATGTTTTGAATATGATGCAGCGCGGTTATAAAATGGCAGCGGTTTTTGAAGATATGGCTGTGGAAAATGGCCGCTGTATTGGTGTGATTGGCATTCGTTCAATTAGAAAACTTCACTATGGTAAAGCGATAGAAATTGAAGATTTTATGATTGATCGCAAAAAACGCGGAATTGGCGTGGGTAAAATGCTAATTCGTTGGGCAGAATGGCAATCTGCTATCTTTGGTTGTAAAAATATTATAGGCAATCTTGAGACAAAAAGATTGGAATCGCAAAAAATCTTTTCTCGCGAAGGGTTTATTCTGGATGGATTTTTCTTTAAAAAACACTCTTAAAATTTGTTAAATGAAGTTCACGAAATTTTCTTATAATTTTCGCAAATATTTAATTCTGCCTTTTAAAATTCTTCGTATTGCGGTCATTGATACCATAAGGCAAGATGGCGTGGAACACGCTGGTTATTTAGCTTTTTTAAGCATCTTATCTTTATTCCCATTTTTAATTTTTTTAATTTCAATTGTAGGTTTTTTTGGCGCTTCTGAAGATGGGGCAAAAATCATACAAACCATTTTATCTGCCGCGCCCAGAGAAGTTGCAGATGCCCTAGCTCCTAGGGTTCATGAAATTGTTTCGGGGCCTCCTCAAACCTTTTTAACTCTTGCAATTATTGGCGTAATTTGGACTGCTTCTTCTTCGGTTGAAGGATGTCGCACAATTCTAAATAGAGCTTACAGAATAGCATTTCCGCCGCCTTATATTCTGCGAAGATTAATCAGTATTGCCGAATTTTTTATAATAATTTCAATCGTTGTTGCAAGCATTGCCATGTTCATCGTGGTGCCAGCAATTTTGCAAGATCTTGAGCTAAAATTTTCTTTTAATTTAACCTTCGATTATGATGCATTTCATTTGCGCCATTTTGTAATATTTATTTTACTTACATGTTCAACTTCTGCGCTTTATTACGCTCTGCCCAACGCAAAACAAAAAATTACACAAACTCTTCCGGGATCAATATTAGCGGTAATTTTGTGGTTTGTTTTACAATGCTTGTTCTCGCTTTATCTTGATAATTTTCATCAGTTTAATTTGGTTTATGGCTCGCTTGCGGGCGTAATTATTTCTTTGATGTTTTTTTATTTAATTAGTTTAGTTTTTATTCTTGGCGCAGAATTTAATTATCATTTTCATCGTACTTACAAAATATTTTTAAGAAAAAAATAGATGAAATTACCATTTTGGCCAGATCCGAAAAAATATCGCGATATTGATTTGGGCCTAGAAAGAGTAAATCTACTACTTTCAAGAATTGGTAATCCTCATTTAAAACTTCCTCCCGTAATTCATATTGCAGGCACTAATGGCAAGGGTTCTACTTTGTCTTTTTTGCGACAAATTTTTCAAGAAGCAAATTTTACTACTCACGCTTACATTTCGCCGCACTTAGTTAATTTTAACGAAAGAATAATTTTAGCAGATAAGAAAATTTCAGATAAATTTTTAAATGAAATTTTATTAGAATGTCAAAAAGCCGCAGAAAAATCTCCAGCAATTGATGTAACTTTTTTTGAAGGAATTACCGTTGCAGCTTTTTTGGCGTTTAGTCGCATAAAAGCTGATATTTTATTACTTGAAACCGGAATGGGCGGAAGGCTTGACGCCACAAATATTTTGCCAGAAGTTTTATGTTCAATAATTACGCCAATCGCTTTTGATCACACTGATTTTTTAGGAAAAACTTTGGCAAAAATTGCTTTTGAAAAAGCTGGAATAATTAAGAAAAATTCCTTGGTAATTGTTGGAAAACAAAAAATTTCAGCTTCAAAAACTATAAAAAATCAGGCTTTAAAATTACGGTCTAAAACAAAGTTTTTTGGGCAAGATTGGCAAGTTAAAAAAAGTAAAAAATCATGGCAATATATTGCTAAAAATCATGCGGCAATTGATTTTCCTCTACCATCTTTATCTGGAGATCATCAGGTTGAAAATGCTTCGGTTGCAATTACTGCGGCAATTGCTTGTAAAAAATTTAAAATAACTAACAATCACATTAAATCGGCCTTAACCAAAACTTTTTGGCCAGCGCGTTTACAAAAAATTACTTCAGGAAAATTCTTTAAAATTTTACCAGAAAATTATGAATTATATCTTGATGGAAGTCATAATTTGCAAGGTTGTGAAACAATTAAAAAATTTTTAAAATTACAGAAAAATAAAAAAGTTTTTGTGATTTTTTCAATGTTAAAAGATAAGGATTGCGAAGGTTTTTTAAAAAAAATATCTGGTGAGATTGACAAATTATATGCAATTGAAATTCCAGACGAGCCTAAGTCTCGTAGCGCTTTAGAAATTCAAAAAATTGCTAGTAAAGTTGGAATAAAATCAAGTGTGGCAATAGATTTTGAAGAAGCTTTTGCTGATATTTTAAAATCTAATAAATTGAATAAAAATTCTGTTATTATGGTTTGTGGTTCACTTTATTTGGCGGGGAACTTTTTGTCTATTTTATAGATTTGCCGATATAGTTTATATTTGCAAATTCCAGATAAAAAGTGCGCCTACCAATTCCGTTATCTTTGACGCGAAGCTTATAGAGTATGACACGGAAGCTAGCTTTTGCAGATAAGCTTATGAGATCTTGCGTCTTGTATTCTAAGAATGACAGGTGTTTATAATTTTTATCCTGAATTGGCTTTAAGAGTTTGCAATTATTAATGTCAAATGCTTCTATCGAAGGACTGATGTTATTAATTATATATTAACTTTCTAACTATAAAAATATATGGCTCGCCCTACCGATGTTATTAAACCTAATCCATTATTAGAACGAGGAAAAAAGGTTGTTGATAATCCTTTAATGGAAGCTGCTATAAGAGCGCAAGAGATTAGGGATAAAGAAACTGCTGAGAATCCAACTCTAGAAGGTCTTGCGGCTCCTGAGTTAGGAGCTGTTGTTGCTGAGCAAGAGACGGTAGTTGAAAAAGATCCTACTCGGAGAGATAATCCTATGGGAGGGATTGGCTCAGTGAGGACGGACGGTCCTGCGGCATTATTCACTCTAGAAGCATTAGCTGGAGCGCCAATGCCAACTTTAGGTGGTGGAGGTGGATCTGCTGGTGCTGCATCAGCTGCTTCTGAAGCTACTGTTTTTGATGATTATGGAGAAGAAGGATTGGATGGAGTGTTGAAGCTAACTCTTGAAGATTTGGCTGTCGATGAAGAGAAGCCAAATGCCGCAATTGCAAAAAAAGATGCAAGAAATGATGCCAGCGCTATGGCTCTTAAACCAGTTAAGGTTAGAGAACCGTCAACAACTTAGGCGTAATTAAAAAATATAATTAATAAAATTTGCAATAGAAAAAACATCGATCACCACAGTCACGAACACTGGATTCCATTCACTTAAAGGTTCCTGCAAGAATAATTTTCTAATAAATCTTTTTCCAAAATCTTTTCTAGCTAAAATTCGTAAATTTCGTTTTTCTTCTTTGGTAAGTTTTGGTTTTTTAGGAGAGCATTTCTTTAGAACGTAAATATGCCAAACAAAATAAACACAGATTAATACAGAAATTGTAATATCAAAAAAACGATAATGACCACCGCCAATTGCTAAGCGATTGATAAGATATGATGTTACATAAGCAATTGCTCCCCAATACCAAATAAGATTATGGATAGTTTCTTCACCCCTCATGGCAGCCTTAAAAGAAGCCTCAATCTTGTTAAGAGTTTGATTCATAAAATTATTTTTTATTTTCTGGAATTTTATAAGCAGTTCCTTCCCAAGGCATTTCAAAATCAAAATTGCGGAATTCTTGCATTAATTTTACAGGTTCATAAATAACTTTTTTTTGCTCTTCATCATAGCGAACTTCTTTATAACCAGTTAGCGGAAAATCTTTGCGAAGTGGATGACCTTCAAAACCGTAATCAGTAAGAATTCTGCGTAAGTCGGGATGATTGCTAAAAACAATTCCATACATATCAAAAGCTTCGCGTTCAAACCATCCAGCTGAAGAAAATGCAGAAATCGCGCTTGGCACTTCTTCATTTTCATTTAAGGCTACTTTAACAGTGATGCGATTATTAAGTTTTAAGCTTAATAAATTGTAAATTACTTCAAAGCGAGGTGATCTTAGGCCAAGTAAATCAGCGCCAAAAACATCTAATAAAATTTTAAAAGATAGTTTTTCATCATCGCGTAAAAATTCTAAAAATTCGATAATTTTAGTGGGTTTTACATAGATAATTAGATTATCGTGAGTGATTGAAGTTTCGCCTATATCAGCAAAATTTTCTTTGATATAATCAGCTTGTAATTGAAGGTTTTGAATCATTTTTTAAAAAAATTAACGATTGAATTTTCCAGTTCTTCTAATTTTTCTTTGTAATAATAAAATGCCGTAAAGCAAAGCCTCTGCAGTTGGAGGACATCCTGGAACGTAAACATCAACAGGAACAATGCGATCGCAACCGCGAACCACTGAGTAGGAATAATGATAATATCCACCACCATTGGCGCAAGATCCCATTGAAATTACATATCTAGGTTCTGCCATTTGGTCGTAAACTTTACGCAAAGCTGGCGCCATTTTATTGGTTAGAGTTCCTGCTACAATCATAACATCAGATTGGCGAGGTGAGGGGCGAAATATTAAGCCAAAACGATCTAAATCGTAACGGCTAGCAGCGGTTTGCATCATTTCAACCGCGCAACAAGCGAGTCCAAATGTCATTGGCCAAAGTGAGCCAGAGCGTGCCCAATTTGCTAAATCATCTAATTTTGCAGTAACAAAGCCGCGATTATTAATTTCTTCTGCAGCTTGATTGAGAATTGCATCTTGGTTTAATGGGCTAAGATTTAAGCTTGTCATTGTTTTAGTTAAAATTTATTTCCACTCTAGAGCGCCGCGTTTCCACTCGTAAACGAAGCCTATTGTTAGTAGGGTTAAAAATATCATCATTGACCAAAATCCAAAAACTCCGATTTTAGTAAGAGAAACTGCCCAAGGGAATAAAAATGCTATTTCAAGGTCAAAAATTATGAATAAAATTGCGACTAAATAAAATTGCACATCAAACTTGTTTCTAACCATTCCTTCCCCTTCAAATCCGCACTCATAAGGTGAAAGTTTTTCTCTGTCAGATGATTTTCTTTTATTAAGAATGAAAGGTATAATAATTATTACACAAGAAAGACCTATTGCGATTGCTAGAAAGAGTAGAATCGGCAAATATTGTGCTGAGATAAAATTAGCGCTATAAATTTTCGCCTCTATTGAATCCATAATTATTTAGATGTTGATTGAATTTAAATAAAATTAATCACAAAATAATAAAACTTGTTTGTAACAAAATCAATTTAAAATATGACGACAGAAACTTATACCGCATTGATAACTCCTTTTAAAAACGGTAAAATAGATGAAAAATCTTTAGAAAAATTAATAGAATTTCAAATTAAAAATGGTGTAGATGGAATAGTTGCTTGTGGCACAACTGGAGAGTCTCCAACTCTTACTCATGATGAAAATAATGCTGTAATTGAGCTTTGTGTAAAGATTGCTAAAAAAAGAATTAAAGTAATGGCGGGAACCGGCTCTAATTCTACTAAAGAAGCAGTTGAGATGACAAAATTTGCTAAAAAAATTGGTGCAAATTCATGTTTAATTGTTGCTCCATATTACAACAAACCAACGCCAGAAGGGGTTTTTCAGCATTTTAAAGCTCTTAATGAATGTGGAATTCCTTTAATTATTTATAATATTCCGGGGCGCTCAGTAATTAATATTTCTGATGAAAATATTGCCAGAATAGCTGAGTTAAAAAATGTTGTTGGAATAAAAGATGCCACTGGTGATTTGGCTAGAATAGCCTCTTTGCGACTATTAATTAAAAAGAAATTTTTATATTTTTCAGGAGAAGACGCAACAGTTGTTGGTTTTAATGCTATGGGTGGAAATGGAGTAATTTCAGTAACTTCAAATATTGCGCCAAAAATGGTTTCTGATTTGCAAAAATATTGCGCTAAAGGTGATTATAAAAAAGCACTAGTTCTGCAAGATAAATTAACAAATTTACATGCGTCAATGTTTTGCGAAACTAATCCAATTCCGGTGAAATATGCGGTGTCATTGATGGGTTTATGCTCTTCAGAAATTCGCCTTCCACTAGTTGAGCCATCTGCAGCGGCTAAGGTTAGAATTAAAAATGAGATGAAAAAATTGAAGATTTTGTAACGCCAGATCTATCCTCAACACTCTTGACACTGAAGGTGTTGATGACATCTTCTAAGTCCATCATCCTTGACGCTTTATCTCATAATCGTCATTCCTCGGCTCTTTGAGTAAAGGAATGTAAAAGTTCACCAATTCGGTTCGATT
>CAMDMO010000083.1 GCA_945902255.1 Rickettsia typhi
CCCATCGAAAAAAGTCTTTTGATTATCGTGTCAATATATGAGAAACGAGTTGCATTACTTAAAGAATTAGCTCGATCCATTTGAGCAATAGCAATCATTGAAGTCGGATCTTGATTTTTTTCAGATAGGCTCATGATCATTCCAATCACATAATCCATGCTATCTTTAAACAACCCTACAACAAATTTTTGATACATAGCCCAGCTAGTTTTGCTGGTAAAAAAAACAATCAAACCAATTTTTAATAGTCGAGTTGTTAATTCTTTTCTGTCGATTTCCGCTAAACCAAATAATATTGCAAGACCATAAAATGAAATGTAAAGCGCCAGTAAAACCCTTACTATATTTATAAACATCGGATCTTGCACAATGCCATTATACATAACCTTCATTACACCACCTTCTCTGACATTATCTGAATTTATTGGCCCCAATAACGCATCTTCAACCAATCTTACCATAAATTCTAACAAGCCACGATCCTTGTCGTCACCAACCCCTTGTAAGAAAGTTACATTATAAGACCCATAATTATCTGAGTAATAGGTATCTAAAATTACTAATTTAATTTGCTCATTTGGATCGTGATATTTATCATCTGCGGTATTGGTATCAGTGCCGTCATTACCATTTTTATCATCTTTCATGAAAATTCTATTATTCGCGCTGGTGTAAATAAATTTTGTTCTATCATTTCCAGTATCATCTATACATTTATTGTCACTTGCTCTTCTTGTAATATCACACACTTCTGTTGGAGAAAAAAGCTCATAAGTTCTGCTTGGAGTAGTAACGCCATTAAAGCCAAATAATCCAATGTAAAGTCCTATGCCTCTAGTAATTAAACAAGCTGATTGATCATCTGGATTTTTTGGATCTTTATTTTTTGTTTCAGCATTTAGAAGAATCTGATAAACACCATTATCAGTAACTGAACCGCTTTGTTTTGTGCAAGTGCATAAAGCTGGATCAGCTTGTTTTGTGGCATCGCAATATCCAGTGGCCGTAGATACCGGAGCTCCATCAATGCCAATCTCAGGAACTGGGTCAACACCTGGATAGCAAATACAGTTATTCACTCCGGGTTTTTTGGCGCAATAATTACATTCAGGTAAGTTTTTGAATTCTGTAGAGCTAATAGTGGTGCCATTCCACGGAGTCCATCCTCCGGAAACTTGAATTATGAATTTCTTGCCATTAGATCTTAAGCCGGTTTCGTGCCACTCTGCTTTTTGTCCACCATTAACAGCGTCATAACTTCCGGAAATTCCATCTAGAACTGGACTAGAATTAACATGACTAACTTCAGTATCAAATTCATCGGCTCCTACACAGCCTTCATCGCAAGAAACAAGCCAAAAAGTCAAAAAAATTAATGCAGAGATTTGGATTATTTTCTTCACCAAATTCATTAAGCAGCAAGGAGAATTAATTAAAAAGTATGTGGGAACAAACGGACTAAATTCAAGCAAAGATGGTACCTGCGGCCGGACTTGAACCGGCAAGAGCGATAAAGCTCCACGGATTTTAAGTCCGTTATGTCTACCATTCCATCACGCAGGCTAATTATGAATTAAAATCAGTTTTGCTAAAAAAATGTCGCTTAAGAATAAACTTCAATCATTCTATTTGCAATTGGAAATATGCAAAACTTAAAAAAAGAAAAGGGGTCTGACCCCTTAGCACATCACCCTCTTAAAACCTTCCTAAATTTTTCCACATCAACAACCTTTTTTACCACTGCCTCAGCGCTGGGCGTGGTTTGTAACCGTGCCCACTTACTTCATGCAAAAAACTTAAAAAAACACTCTAAAATCAAACATTTTGGCGGGATTACAAATCCTTTCCAGCCCTACATGTCTAAGATGCAAGTAGTGCTGCGCAAGTACTGGATTCTGACCCTTTAGCACATCATCCTCTTAAAACCTTCCTAAACTCTTCCACATCAACCGCCTTTTTTACCACTGCCTTTCCAATTTTTTCCAATAAAATAAAAGTCAAATTCTGACCCTCATTTTTTTTATCCTTATATAAATGCTTAACCAAATTTTCCTCATCCCAATGCGCCCTAATTTTTTTCATATCAATTTCAAAACCACAATTAATGAAATGATTTTTTATCCTAGTAAAATCGCTCTCCAGAATCATATTAAAATTTAGCGACATTTTTGCCGCCATAACCATTCCCAAAGCTACCGCTTCACCATGTAAAATTTCAGATGAATAGTTAGTTTCAGTCTCAAAAACATGTCCAAAACTATGACCAAAATTTAGCAAAGCCCTTTCTCCCATTTCTTTTTCATCGCGACCAACAATTTCAGCCTTAATTTCACAAGAGCGTGTAATGATTTTGGTCAAAACTTCAATGTTAAATTCAAAAACTTTACTAAAGTTTTTTTCTAAAAATGAAAAAAAATCTTCGTCATAAATTAATCCATATTTTGCCACTTCCGCATATCCTGAAGCCACTTCGCGTTTTGGCAAAGTTTTTAAAAAGTTTAAATCACAAATCACTAATTTTGGTTGATAGAAACTGCCAATTAAATTTTTTCCAGACTTGCTATTAATTGCCGTTTTGCCACCAACCGAACTATCAACTGCAGATAAAAGAGTTGTTGGAACCTGAATAAAATCAATTCCGCGCAATAAAATTGATGCAATAAAACCAGATAAATCACCAATAACTCCGCCGCCAAAAGCAATTATCAAAGATTTACGATCTATTCCTTTTGTCAAAATTTCTTCGCAAATTTTTTCTAAAAATAAAAATGATTTTGTCTGCTCACCGCTTTTTACAATAATATTTTCTGTTGGAATTTTTACTTTATTTAAAACCTCTTCAAGCTTTGAAAAATGCAGCTTTGCAACATTTTCATCAGTAATAATAAAAACTTTACTATATTTTTTTTGCGGCAAAAACTCCGATAAATTCTCAATTGAATTTTCACCAATTAATATGTCATAACTTCTATTTTCTAAATTAACTAAAATTTTATTTGTCATTTTTAACAGTAATTTGTTCAATTATTTTTTTAATTAACACTTCGTGATTTTCATCAGTTGTATCAAATTTTAAATCAGCTTCTTCATATATTGGGTAACGCTTCTTCGCCAAATCTTCTAAAATTTTTCTTTTATTTCCTTTATTTAAAAGTGGTCGATTATTTTTACTTCCAACTCGATGTAAAATTGCATCAATTGAAGCAAAAAACCAAATAGTAACCGCTTTTTGCGCCAAAATTTCTCGCACTTCTTTATTTATAAAAGCGCCACCACCTAGCGAAATAACCATCTCTTCATCACGCAAAGCTATTTCTTGAATTACTTCTTTTTCAATTTTACGAAAATATTCTTCGCCTTTTTTAGCAAAAATTTCACTGATAGTTTTTTGCTCACGATCTTCAATTTCGCAATCGCAATCAATAAAATAATATCCAAGTTTTTTTGCTAATTTTGCTCCAATTGTAGTCTTTCCAACTCCCATTAGCCCTATAATAGCAATAATTTTTTTTGTTTTAATAATATCGCTTTTCATTCTTGAAAATTTGATTAGACTTACCTATATTATGTTTTGTGAATTTAGAAATTCACTTTATTTAGAAGTTTAAATCAATATTAATTATCAAAAGGCTCAAATATGTCCAGCTTCAATAATAGAGCAACCTCTTTTGCAACATCGGCTTCAAGCGTTACTTACGATTCTTCTCTTCGTGCCTATATGGTGCAAGTTTATAATTTTATGTCAATTGCACTAATAATTTCTGGCGCGATCGCTTTTTTAGCCTCTAACTCTCCAGCGTTGATGCAAGTTTTGTTTGGAACTCCACTTGCGTGGCTTGTAATGCTTGCTCCTCTAGGATTTGTTGTGTTTTTTAGCTATAAATTACAATCAATTTCAGCGCAAAAAGCAAAAACTTATTTGTGGATTTATTCTGGATTAATGGGGCTTTCTCTCTCAACAATTTTCATAGCTTATACCGGAACCAGCGTTGCTAGAATATTCTTCATCACCGCCTCGGTGTTTGGCGCAATGAGCATTTACGGCTATACAACTAAAAAAGATTTAACTGGCTTAGGATCTTTCTTGATCATGGGTTTAATCGGATTAATCATTGCTTCTTTAGTTAATATTTTCCTAAAAAGCTCTGCTCTTGAATTTGCTTTATCATTGATTGGTGTGTTCATCTTTATTGGACTTACCGCTTATGATACTCAAAGAATTAAACAAATGTATTATCAATTCGCTGGAAATTCAGAAGCTGCAACCAAAATGGCAGTTATGGGTGCTTTAAGCCTTTATATGGACTTCATCAATCTTTTCTTAATGATGTTAAGATTCTTTGGCGATAGAAAATAAATTACCGAACTCGAAAACTTAAATAAACCCATCATTTTAAGGCTTAGGTCTATGAAATGATGGGTTTATTTTTTACTTAAAAGTAACCCTCTTCCCAAACTTACGTTACAACACCCCTTTCTGCCAACAAAACTCGATTAATCATAATTTACACAGCATATATATAATTAATGTCACACTGTATAATCAATGTCACACTGAGCTTGTCGAAGTGTGATTCAAGGGGCGAGAATCAAATCACACTTCGACAAGCTCAGTGTAACATTGATTATACATATAGATAAGCTTGGCATTAAAACACTAAAATCTATAAACGCCCGTCATCCTTGACGCATAAAGCGTCGAGAATCTCATGAGTTTAGCTTTTTTGTCAAAGAACTCCCGAGATTTTCGGCTCTTTGATCCAAGAATGACGAGGGTCGGTAGATTTTTTATCACGAACTGATGTTTAAATAGTAGCTTTGTCTATCTTTTTTAAAAAAACTTATTGATTTTCTGTTAATCAAAAAATAGTCTGTATTTTCTCTTATCAAGTTAAAAATTTCATCCAAAACAAAGCATTTCATATCAAATTCTTTTAAAAAAGAATTTCGAAACAATTTGCCACTCTTGATAAACGAAATATTCCTTGGTAGCTCAGTGGTAGAGCAAGTGACTGTTAATCACTTGGTCGGGGGTTCGAATCCCTCCCAAGGAGCCATCTCTTTATCCAAAGAGATTCGGCAAAGACCATTTTCACCTAGTAAAATCAACATTCCAAGCCAGTTTTAGTCCTAAGCAGTCTGACATAATCTATTGACATACGGATTGTTTTGGGGGTAAAATTGGGGGTAAATATTTTTGAATGAATGATTTTTACCCCCAAATATGCCATTAACAGATATAATTGTTAAAAACTCCAAGCCAAAAGATAAACAATATAAATTAACTGATGAGAAAGGCTTGCGGCTAGTTGTTCACCCTAACGGCAGCAAATATTGGCAAATGAAATATCGTCATCTTGGTAAAGAAAAAACTTTATCCTTTGGCATTTATCCAGAAATATCATTGAAAGAAGCTAGAAATAAAAGAGATGATGCCAGAAAGCAGATCAGCGATAGCATAGACCCTTCACAAGAAAAAAAGCTCAAAAAAATTCAACAACATATTAACGCTGATAATTCCTTTGAGAATATCTCTCTCGAATGGCACGAGAAAAATTTTGAAAAATGGAAGCCCAGACACGCCAATTATATTTTAAAAAGATTGAAGGCGGATATTATCCCAGAAATAGGCTTTCGCCCTATTAATCAAATCAACGCCCCAGAGCTACTCGCTACAATTAAAAAAATAGAAAAAAGAGGAGCTTTTGATATTGCTAAAAGAGCGTTACAAACTAGTGGACAGGTTTTTAGATATGCAATTGCCACAGGCAGAACCGAGCGAGATATTTCAGCAGATTTAAGGGGTGCTTTGACGGTTAAAAAAACTGTTCACCATTCCAAGCTAGAAGAAAGCGAGTTGCCAGAGTTTTTGCAAAAGCTGGAAAAATATGATGGTGAAGATCAAACCAAAATGGCTTTAAAATTTCTTATTCTTACCTTTGTTAGAACAATTGAATTAAGGGGCGCAAAGTGGGAAGAAATTAATTTTGACAAATCAGAATGGCATATTCCAGCCGAGCGTATGAAAATGGGCTTTAAGCACATTGTGCCACTCTCTAAACAATCCATAAAAATATTAAAAGAAGTTCAAAAATATAATGGCAATTATGAATTTGTTTTTCCTAACCAAAATAACAAATATAAAATAATGAGCGAAAATACAATGCTTGGCGCAATGTATAGAATGGGCTATCACTCAAGAGCAACACCACACGGCTTTAGATCAACCGCCTCAACAATTCTAAATGAAAAAGGTTTTAATCGTGATCATATTGAACGCCAACTTGCCCACGGCGAAAGGGATAAAGTGCGAGCTGTTTATAATCACGCCCAATATTTAGCTGAACGCCATAAGATGATGCAATGGTGGGCGGATTATTTGGATAAAAAGCAAAAGGAGAAATAATGGCAAAAATACCGAATTTTCCTCAAAAAGAATCGAAAATTTCTGACATCGTTTGTGATAAATTTCCGCATTTGAACTTTTCTAAAAGAAGAAGTTATTTTTCACC
>CAMDMO010000084.1 GCA_945902255.1 Rickettsia typhi
AGGAATAAATTTCAAAAAATAAAAACAAATTTAGTAAATTATTGGTAGTAAAAATGCCTACCAAACCAAACAAACGAAGCAAATAAACTGCATAAAAAATTTTACTATTTTTATCATCTAAAAACTTTTCTATATCGGGGCGATAGAAAAATAAAATTACTATTTTTAGAAAAATTGTTAAGAGTAAAAAAACAGTTCCTAAAATAGTTAACTTAAATTCTAAGCCAATTGAAAGCGGCGACAACTCTAAATCATTATTAATTTTTTCATAATTTAAAACTTCAGGAAGAACATTTAATACTAGTAGAAATAATATTATAGAAGAAGTGATTGCGACAAGAAATGGGATAGTTTTTTTTGAAAAAATCTGACAAAAAAGCGATGAGACTAATGGTAAAAAAATAATCAAATAGATATTACTAACTACGCCCATTTTGCTGCATTAATTCAATAAATTGCTCAAAAAGATAAAAACTATCATCTGGCCCCGGAGAGCTTTCTGGGTGATATTGCACCGAAAAAGCTGGAGCATCTTTAATTTTTATTCCCTCAATAGTATTATCAAAAAGCGAAATATGAGTAACTTCAGCATTTTTAGGTAAAGAGTTTGAATCAACACAAAATCCATGATTTTGACTAGTAATTTCAACTTTTTTATTTTTTAAATTTTGCACAGGATGGTTAGCTCCGCGATGCCCTTGATGCATTTTTGAAGTTTTTGCGCCCACCGCCAAAGCTAAAAGCTGATGACCTAAACAAATGCCAAAAAGTGGAATTTTATTTTTAAGAATTTCTTGAATCATTGGAATAGCATATTTACCACTTTCCGCAGGATCTCCAGGTCCATTTGATAAAAAAACACCATCTGGATTATGTGCCATAATTTCTTTAAAATTTGCCTTGGCACCAAGAATTTTAACATCGCAGCCAATTTCAGTTAAGCAGCGTAGAATATTAAGTTTCGCACCATAATCAATTGCTACAACTTTAAATTTTTTCTTAAGAACTTGATTATAAGCGTTATTTTCTTGCTGCCATTTTCCTTCGCTAGGCCATTCATATTGTTTGTTTTCACTGGCGACTGACGCTAGTTCAACTCCTTTTAAATCTGGAGTTTTTTTAATTTCCGCAGCTATATTTTTGATTAACTTTTCATCAATATTATCTTGGTAAATAATTGCCACAGTCTTGGCACCATTAGCTCTAATTAACTTTGTAATTAGCCTTGTGTCAATTCCAGAAATTCCTGTAAGGTTATTTTTTTCTAGCCAAGAGTTAAAATTATCTTGAGAGCGATAGTTGGCTGGATTGGTAATTGGCTCACGAATTATAACGCCACAAGCCCTAATCGAATTACCCTCTATATCTTCTTGATTTACACCAACATTTCCAATGTGAGGAAAAGTAAAAGTAATGATTTGTCCGCAATATGAAGGGTCGGTAAGAATTTCTTGATAGCCTGTAATTGAGGTATTAAAGCAAATTTCGCCTTTGGAAAGCCCTTTTTTCCCTACTCCATAGCCATGCAAACATGAGCCATCTGCAAAAACCAAGGCAGCATTTTTAGGGGACTGATAAAAAATATTTGCGTCTTTCATGAAAATATGTATTATGATGTGGTTCTTGTAAAAAAAGAATTTTTACCAATTTAATTTTTCCAATTAAATCCGCAATCATCAATTTTAACAATGCTAAATCTTTCCAAATTAATGTCGTCTAATACTCTGATAATTTCAGAAGGAGAATATGGCGTAATAGAAGGTGAAAATTCTTTAATTGCTTCATCAAAGTCAAATAGTGGAATAATTTTAGTTTTAACTGACAAAAATAAAAAAATCACTTCCATGGCTCACATTAACGACGAAGAATCTATCGAAGAAAATCTTGATAGAATATTTGCTGATATGACATCGATGGGAGCTGATATTAAAAATTTGCAATGTAATTTAATAGGAGAATAAACATGACATTAAAAGATACCTTAAAAACTGCTTTAGAACAAATGGGAATTGCCCCTCAATATACTCAAAAACAAGGTGAGGTTGTGGTAAATGGCGCAGGAGCATTTATAAATCACTCAAATGAAAAACCATCTTCACATCCTAATCACGCAACATCAAAACCGTTAGATCCTCAAGCAAACAAAGATCTTAGCAATGTCCAAACCCAATAAAAAAACATTATCTTTGGGCAAAAAAACCGAATATAATCTTAAAGAACCCAATTCTAAAATTTTAGAAAAAGTCAATAATCCTCATCCAGATATTGACTATTCCATAAGATTCACCTGCCCTGAATTTACTTCAATTTGCCCAATTACAGGACAACCTGACTTTGCTCACCTCGTGATTGATTATGTTGCAGATAAATCAATTATAGAAAGCAAATCTCTTAAACTTTATCTATTTTCCTATAGAAATCATGGCGCCTTTCATGAGGATTGCACCGTGCAAATTGCTAAAGATATAATTTCTTGCATCAAACCAAAGTGGTTAAGAATAGGTGGCTACTGGTATCCTCGCGGCGGCATTCCAATTGATATATTTTTTCAAAGTGGAAACCCGCCTAAAGGTGTCTGGATTCCTGAGCAAAATATTGCAAGCTATAAAGGCAGAGGCTAAAGATGCTAAATATATTCCCTATAATTCTTCCAGAAATAGATCCAATCGCCTTATCTTTTGGTCCAATTGCTATTAGATGGTATTCTCTCGCCTACATTGCCGGCATTTTATTCACTCTTTTTTGGCTAAAAAAAGTTAACCAAAAAGATCAAATTTTATCTAAAGAAGCTTATGATGAATGGCTTTTTTGGGCAGTACTTTCAATTTTGTTAGGCGGAAGAATTGGCTATGTTTTATTTTATAATCCATTTTATTTTCTATCCAACCCCTCTGAAATATTAGCTTTTTGGCATGGCGGAATGTCTTTTCATGGTGGCCTTATTGGTTCAATTGTGGGAATGTGGCTTTTTGCTAAAAAATATAAGGTTAATTTCTTAGCCCTAACTGACGCTCTATCGGTCGCAGCACCAGTTGGATTATTCTTTGGTCGCTTAGCTAATTTTGTTAATATGGAGCTTTATGGAAGAGTTACGGAATCTAATTATGGAGTAATTTTTCCAAATGCAGGAAATTTACCAAGACATCCAAGTCAAATTTATGAAGCCATCTTAGAAGGTCTATTTATTTTCATAATTTTGCTATTTTTGCATAAATTTACCAAAATTAAGGAGAAAAAAGGCATATTAAGTGGATTATTTCTGGTTTTATATGGTTTTTCTAGAGTTTTAATAGAAAATTTCCGCGAACCAGACCAACAAATTGGTTTTTTATTTGCAAAAATTACCATGGGACAGCTGCTATCAATACCTCTAATTTTATTTGGAATAATAATCGTAATTTTTCGTCCCAAAAAGCATAATTTATAATAAAAAACCTTGCATATAATTAGCCTCTTACACCTCTAGCTCTTAGATTAAATTTATCTCGCCATCCCTTTATTTAAAAGGCTCTGATAATTATTAAATTTTTGCCTCATAGATGTTTTTAGCCTCAGCGACTGTCAAGAAATTTATTTACGAAATAAAAAAATAAATGCCTTTACTAGCTAGAAGTTTTGCAAAAAATGGTGACCATATTTTAAAAATTAACGGCAATTCGAAATTTTAGATTTTTTTAATATTTAAACCGGTTTTTCATCATTAACGCTTTTTAGCGTTTTATATAGTTTCATTAAATGTCAGTTACACAAATTAACGCTCAAGATGCTTTTGACTTATTAAAGCAAAATAAAAATTCTACTTTGGTTGATGTTAGAACTATTGAAGAATTTAACTTAGATGGCATAGCTGATTCAACAGAGTTTGAAGATAGAATGCTTTTATTGCCTTGGAAAACTTTGCCCGAAATGAAAGAAAATCCTGAATTCGGAAATATTTTAGAAAATTTTTTAAATAAAACTTTTGCTCAAAACTTCAAAGATACTCACATTATATTTATGTGTTTAATTGGCGGAAGATCTAATCAAGCTGCTAATTATGTCAGTAACCTTGGATATAAGAATTGCTACAACCTTATATCTGGTTTTGAAGGAGATTTGAATAAAGAGGGCAAAAGAGGAACAATTAACGGCTGGAAAGCTGATAATTTACCATGGAGAAAAAAATAATGATTCTTGCCGCTCCAAAAACAGATATAATTGAAGAAAAAAACAATAGCGCTTTTTTAAAGCAATTTCTTTTTGCTTGTGAAAAAGAGCTTGGTGAAGAAATCTTTAACAAATGGCTTGCAAATTTAGAGATTTTTTTAGATTCAGAATCAGAAATTATATTTTCTGCCCCTTCGAAATTCGTGCGTGATTGGGTAATTCGTGAATTTATTGAACCAAAATCTGGACAAAAAAATCTTAAAATAATTGCAAAAACTATTCGTCCACAAGTAAAAAAAGTTTCTGTAATTTACATCGCAAAAAACGCTGAAAATAAAGAAAATATAAGCTACTCCTCAAATGATTCCAAGCCTTTAAATTTATCTAAAAATGATAATGTTTTTGCCTTTGGAACGGAGTTAAATCAACGCTACACCTTTCAAAATTTTGCTAGCGCTAAATATAATAAATTAGCGGTTTCAATGGCTAAAATTGCTGCAGGACTAGACGAACAAATTCGTTTATTTGATGATAAAATTCCACTTTTTATTCATGGTTCAGTTGGAATGGGTAAAACTCATTTAGCGCAAGCAATTGCTTGGCAAATTAAGGAAAATGATAAGTCAAAAAAAGTAGTTTATCTATCGGCTGAAAAATTCATGTATCACTTCGTGCAGTCAGTTCGCAGCAATGACATTATGAATTTTAAAGAAAAAATGCGCTCAATAGATGTTTTAATTGTTGATGATGTGCAATTCATTGCCGGCAAAGAAAGCACTCAACAAGAATTTATGAATAGCTTTAACAGCTTAGTTGAAGATAATAAACAAGTTGTTTTAGTTTGCGATCGCTGCCCTTCTGACCTTGAAAATATTGATGAAAAGCTAAAATCACGCATTTCTGGTGGCATGATTGTTAATTTTAGAAACCCTGACTATCAAGATCGAGTTTCTATTTTAAAAGCTAAAGCTCAGATGATGGAACAAGAAATTTGCGAAAAAGTGATTAGCTTTATTGCTGAAAAAATTACTACCAGCGTTCGTGATCTTGATGGAGCTTTAAAAAAATTAATCGCAGGAAAAGTTTTACTTGGCGAAGAAATTACTTTAGAAGGCGCTAAAAATATCTTAAACGACTATGTTCGCGCTTCCAATGCTGGAGCGCCTAATATTGAAAAAATTCAGAAAATTGTTGCTAATTTTTATGGAATTAAAATTGCTGATTTAAGCTCACAAAATCGTTCTAGAAACATCGCCAGACCTCGTCAAATTGCAATGTATCTATCAAAAACACTTACTTTGGAAAGTCTGCCAAAAATTGGTCAACAATTTGGTGGAAAAAATCACGCCACCGTAATTCATTCAGTGAAATTGATGCAAAAAATGATGGATCTAGATGCAAAATTTTTACAAGAAATAAAAGAGTTGGAAGAAAAAATTAGAGGATAAAGTAGTTTTTTCTGTAAAATTTCATATAACCCCAATAACGCTTAAGAAATTGTTCTCAGCTCTAAAACTCTGACTTGTTTACAATTATTCCCCCTTGTCACCACCACCGTTCCATCCTTCGCCACTAGAATAACAATATCTGATAACACTCATCCTCATAACTTTTGCAATCAAAGTCTTTCAAAGAGCATAAAGAGCGGTCAATAAAAAAAGGGGTCTGACCCCTTTTGCTTAAAAGGGGTCTGACCCCTTTTTACTAAAAACCAGTATTTAGCCATTAACCACAAAAAAGTAACCTGGTTACTTTTTCTCTTTTATCTAGATATGCGTCGTAATTTTACTAAAAAATAAGCAAAAATAGGGTGAAATATCAATTATTCCTTATCTAGATCTGGCGTTTTAAGTGTTATTTGGGTTAAAACATAGCTAATGAAAAAGAAGCTAGTTAGTATTTAAAATATCAGCAAAAAACTAAGGATAGTAACTTAATTAAATTATAAATAAGTCATACTACCTTATAATCTTTTATCCTCAGGGGGTTAAATTTCAAAAAATCGGTCACTTAGTTTAATGATACAAAAAATATTTATTATTTTTATCATTAACTCCCCTTCTGTTTTTGCCGCCGAAAACCCCTTCCTTCAACAAAAAAATACCTTAACCATACCGAAGCGCAACATTGATGATAGCAAAGGAATTTTCAGCGTAATTTGGGAAAATGATGTTTTTAATGGAAATGATCGCGGCTATAGCATACTAAATTAACCTTGCACCATAAAAACCAATCCCCTACAATTGACTAAAAACTATGTCAATTCCATACTCAAACGATTTAAGAAAAAAAGTAATAAATCTAATAAAGCAAGGTAAGCAAAAATCAGAAATATCGAAATT
>CAMDMO010000085.1 GCA_945902255.1 Rickettsia typhi
GCCCCAATTTTTTTCCTGCTAAAATATGCACATGATAGTGCGGCACTGCTTGGTGAGCGTTTGATCCATTATTGGTAATCAAACGAAATCCACCTTCCGCGGCACCAGATAATTTAGCAACTTCACTCACTTTTTTAAAAAAACTAGCAACTTCTTCTGCTTTTGCCTTATTTACAAAATCAGAAAAATTCACATATTCGCCTTTTGGAATAACTAAAATATGAAGTGGCGCCGCTTTTGAAATATCATGAAACGCCAACACTTCACCATCTTCATAAACTTTATCTGACGGAATTTCTCCACGAATAATTTTTGCAAAAATGTTATTTTTATCGTAAATCATAAACTACTTAACTCTTTCTACATCAGCTGCAACGCTAACTTCGATCATTCTATCAGGATCAATCACTTTACCGTCGCGGCCACCGCCTTTTTTAATTCCGTCAACCAACTCCATGCCCTTAATTACTCGACCCCAAATTGTATATTGACCATCTAAGAATCTAGAATCTTTGGTAACAATAAAAAATTGACTATTAGCACTATTGAGATCAGTTGCGCGAGCCATTGAAACGGCACCACGAATATGCGGCTCGTCAGAAAATTCTGCTCTTAAATCAGGTAATTTACTGCCGCCCATTCCAGTTCCAGTAGGATCGCCGGTTTGCGCCATAAATCCATCAATCACGCGATGAAATACAATTCCGTCATAAAATCCTTGGCGAGCTAAAGTTTTGATGCGCTCAACATGCTTTGGTGCAACTTTTGGCAATAATTCGATTATCACCCTGTTTTGCTTCGAATCAGCGCCTTGCTTCAAATCAATATATAAAATATTTTCTAAATCTTGATGTTTAATATTCTTGCCATTTTGCTGGGCTGAAGCTTTATTCATAAAAGAAAAAATTAGGGTTAAAATAGTTAGAAAATTAAAAATTTTTTTCATAACAATATTGTTTATGTTAAATGATAGTTTGAGATAAAAATGCTCAAAAAAATATGTCATTTTCAATCTAAAAGACCGAAAACTTAACTTACTTGCGTCATTTTTTCAAGTGTTCTAAGGCTATAGAAAATTAATTTCAATTAATAATTTACACTTGTTTATTGTTTGACGCTTTTATAAATTCACTCACAGTTGGCGTTTTTCAATTATAAATAAATCACTATGTCTATTAATAAAGTAATTTTGGTTGGTAATGTTGGTCAAGAACCAGAAATTAGATCAACTCAAGATGGTCGTGAAATTGCAAGTTTTTCATTAGCAACTTCAGAAAGCTGGAAAGATAAAAATACCGGCGAAAAAAAGGATAAAACTGAATGGCATCGCATTGTAATCTTCTCTCCCGGTTTAGTTGGAATCGTTAAAAATTATGTAAAAAAAGGTTCAAAACTTTATTTGGAAGGCTCTTTGCAGACTAGAAAATGGACTGACAATCAAGGTATTGAAAAATTTACTACTGAAATTGTTCTGCAAAATTTTAACTCAACTTTGCAAATTCTTGATAGTCGTGACAAGCAAGGATTTTCTGGCGATTCTTACGGATCACAATCTTCTTCATCCAGCCCAAAACCTCGCAATAATGAAGTTTCGGTTGAAGAATCTGATGATGAAATTCCATTTTAGTAAATAATTTAAGGAAAATAAGCGTTTAGTTATTTTCCTTAAATTTGTACTCAGATTAATAAATTTAGTAATCAAAAAATGCCGAAAACTATACATGGTGAATTAGCTGCTATGCTTCATAGCAATGTTGATCCTGAAATTCTAAGAGAAAGAATCGATACTAAGTTTGCGCACATTCCTTCTGTTGCTGAAGCAATATCAAAATTAAGGACAAAAATTATTAGACCAGCCTCTATTGATGGCTTTTCCACCAATGCTTCTGATATTGATCCTTCAATGACTTATGAAAGATATGCCGATCTTTTATTAGCTCATATCTTGTTTATTTCTAAAGAATATCCAACTAAAAAAGGAATTTTACCTAGCCAAGATCATTCAATCTCTGATGATTGCAGATCGCAAATTGATGCGCATCTTATCCTTTTGTTTAAGAATCCGGATGGGGCGCTATTTTCCAGAGAGCCCGCTAGTTTATCTAACCTAATATCTAGTATAGCTTTAGAAAAAATAACTAGATCAAAACAGGTTTCAACCGAGATATTTACTGAAAATGACGCTCATTTACTTAATATATTTGCATATTTAAACGGGGTTATCTTAAAAGAAAATGGGGTTAAAGCTATTGAGGCTCTTGCTTTAGCGGCAGAGCGCGGAGATGCTAGATCTCAATATATTCTTGGTAAATATAACTATCCACAAGACACACCTGACGAAGAAGCAACAAAGACTGCGCTAGAGTTCTGGAAAGCATCTGCGGCACAAGGATTTGCACCAGCTAAATGCGAACTAGGATCTCATTATTATAGAAATGACGATATAGAGCGTGGATTATTACTTTGGGAAGAGGCTTCAGATTTAGGATATGCCCCTGCTAAATACGAACTTGGATGCCATCGCAAAGAATTTGAAGGTGACGAAATTGAAAAAAGTGCATCAAAGCTTTTTGAAGAAGCGGCAGCTCAAGGATATCCGCCAGCTCAATATGAACTTGGACTTCTTTATGCTAAAGAAGTTGAAAAAACAGCGGAAGCAGTAGAGCTTTTTAGGCAATCGTCAAATAGCGGATATGCTCAAGCTCAACATGAATATGGAAAATTTCTTTATGGAAATGGCGAGGAAGAAAAGGCTCTGGAGCTTTGGAGATTATCGGCAGAACAAGGATATGATGATGCTAAAGAGTCCATAATAACCCATAGTACAGCACGTGACGCAAATCCATTATTTAATATGCTAGGCTCTTCTGCTGTTGGCGCAGGTGCTGGTGCTGGAAGTGCCGGCGCAGAAGCTGCTGCGCCCGCTCCTACTGGCAGAGAATTTGATAGAGAAAAATTTTATGGCGATGCTACTGCGCCATTAGCACATTCTGTTGCAACCCCCAACCCCTTAGCAAAAGCACAGAAGCCCGTTAGTCCTGAGGCCTTAACAGCTTTATTAAGGGGCGCACCATCACCAGCTGCAAGTGGTGGTGGTAGTGCTGGAGCAGGATCGCCTGGAAATACGCCAGCACCAGTTGATACTGGTGCTCAAAATAAAGCAGCAAGACTAATGGCGGCACTAGCAGCATCTCTTCGCGAATAAATCAACAACTAATCGTTGATTTTAACAAGAAACAAGCTTTAAAAAACGCATTTTATTTTTAAAAAATATGCCAAAAATTACAATTAACGGTTTAGAACACCAAGTTCCAGAAGGAATAACTATAATTCAAGCTTGCGAAATAGCTGACATTGAAATTCCGCGTTTTTGCTATCACGAAAGATTGGCAATAGCGGGAAATTGTCGCATGTGTTTAGTTGAAGTTGTTGGCGGGCCACCAAAGCCAGTTGCTTCTTGCGCTATGCCAGTTGCTGATGGAATGCAAGTTTTTACTGACACGCCAATGGTAAAAAAAGCGCGTGAAGGTGTGATGGAATTTTTACTAGCTAATCACCCGCTTGATTGCCCAATTTGCGATCAAGCTGGAGAATGCGATTTGCAAGATCAAGCCTTTCAATATGGCAAAGGGAAAAGCGATTATCACGAACATAAGCGCGCTGTAAAAGATAAAAGTATGGGCCCATTGGTTAAAACCCAAATGACACGATGCATTCAATGCACTCGTTGCGTTCGTTTCATTGAAGATGTAGCAGGAACCGTTGAAATTGGCGCAATTGGCCGCGGCGAAACCATGGAAATTACAACTTATCTTGAAAAATCAATTAAATCAGAACTTTCGGGAAATATTATTGATTTATGTCCGGTAGGCGCTCTCACCTCTAAGCCTTACGCCTTTAAAGCCAGAAGCTGGGAATTGAAAAAAACCGAATCAATTGATGTGATGGATGCAGTTGGAAGTAATATTCGCATTGATTCTCGCGGATTAGAAATAATGAGAATTTTACCTCGCCTAAATGAAGAAATTAACGAAGAATGGATTTCTGACAAAACTCGTTTCTGCTATGACGGCCTTAAATATCAAAGGCTTGATACCGCCTATGTTAAAAAAGAAAATAAATTACAATCCACCAATTTAGATGAGGCTTTTAATGAAATTATTCAAAAAATTAAAAGCTTAAAAGCTGATCAAATTGCTGCTTTATCTGGTCAAATTTCTGGCGCTGAAGAAATTTTTGCATTAAAAAAATTAATGGAAAAATTGGGTGTAAAAAATATTGATTGCCGCACTAGAGGAGAAAAATTAGACGCTAAAGACCAAGCCTCTTACCTCTTCAACACTACTATCGCGGGCATCGAAAATTCTGACGCTTGTTTATTAATTGGAGTAAATCCAAAAAAAGATGCGCCAATTTTAAATGCTCGCTTGAGAAAAAGATTCTTATCTAAAAAATTTAAAATTGCCGCAATTGGCTTTGATGCTGATCTTGGCTATAATTACGAAAATCTTGGCGATGATATTTTTGCTTTAAAAGAAATTTTAGAAGGAAAATCAAAATTCTCACAAATTTTAGAAAAAGCAGAAAAGCCAATGTTAATTTTGGGTCACGATATGTTGCTTGGAGCCAATGGTGCATTGGTTTTAAACTATGCTAAAAAAATCGCTGAAAAATATAACATGATTCAAGATACTTGGAATGGATTTAATTTTCTTTCAAAATCAACCGGTCTAGTTAACGGCTTAGAAGCGGGTTTTGTAAGTGAAAATGGCGTTGAAGATATTTTGCAAAAAACTGAAAATGGCGAAATAAAAATGGTCTTTTTGCATGGCGTTGATGATCATATAGATTTTTCTAAACTTAACAACGCCTTCGTAGTTTACATTGGATCACACGGCGACATTGGCGCTCATAATGCAGATGTAATTTTACCCGCTGCAGCTTATAGCGAAAAAAATGCAATTTATGTCAATTTAGAAAGACGCCCTCAAAGCACTAAAACAGCTATTTTTGCACCTAATCAAGCACAAGAAGATTGGAAAATTATTTTACAATTAGCACAAAAACTTGATTTAGATCTTGGATTTAAAGACCTAAAAGAACTTAGAAAAAACCTCGCTGGTTTTAATAATATTTTTGAAAATTTAGATAAAATTCAAAAAGCTAATTGGGTTAAATCAGTTGAAATAACTGGTGCGATTACTGATAAATTACTAGCTAATGACTTTGATTTTTATCTGACCAATCCTATTGCTAGATCATCTAGAACTCTGAATAAATGCAGTGCAGAGTTGTAATAGCTGGACAATTCAATAATAAAACACATTGTCATCCTCGACGCTTCGCATCAAGGATGACGGGAGTTGGTAGATTCCTTATTGACGAATTGGCATTTCAAATACCAAATAATAAAATGAAATTAAAACTTTTAAGCGCTTTTCTTTTAATCATCAGCGCCTCACAATCTTTCGCAAATAATATGACTCTTTCTTTTGATAGAAGCGAAACTAGAAAAGATGGTCTAGCCCGCAATTTTCGCGATCTTTCGCAATTTAATTTAAATGCAATTGCCAGTGCAGAATTTTCTGAAAATGAGTTAATGGCAATTAAGAAAAAATTTCCTAATGATAAAATAATTATCGTAGATTTGCGTCGCGAAAGTCACGCCTTAATTAACGGAAAATCAGCTAGTTGGGAAGGTGAAGAAAATAATAAAAAAGAAATTTCTGAAATTTTATTAGATGAAAAATCGAAAGTTGATTTTATCAGAAAAAATCCAAAAAATAATCAACTTACTTCATTAAATCCAAAAATTACTGAATTAAAATCTATAATGACCGAAGAAGAATTGGTTAAAAAAAATGGATTTGAATATAAAAGATTTGCAATTCTAGACCGCGCCATTCCTGATCAAAATCAATTTGATGCAATGGTTAATTTTATTAAAACCCTACCAGAAGATAAAAAACTTTACATACATTGCGCCGCTGGAAAAGGCCGCACCACAACATTTTTGGTAATTTATGATATTATTAAAAATGGTAATAAAGTTTCGCTTTCTGATATTATAAAAAGACAAAAAGAAGCTGGCGGAGCCGCTCTGGATGTAGTTGATGAAGAAACTTCTAACCGCAGTGAATTCGTGAAAAAAAGATTAGAGATGTTAACAAAGCTTCATGATTCAGTAAGATGATTTATCTTATAATACCAATAGAATAAAAATCTAAGCATCCATCACCTCTCTTGTCTTGGTTGTTTATTCTAACCTTAAGTTGTCACCCCGTCGAATGACGGGGTCCATTTCGTTAAAATGTTCAATTGGTATATACCAAATCTAAATTCTATTGACACCACAATATAAAAAAACTATTAATAAGTTTTTTTAAAGAAATTTATGGCAAAACCTTACAGTTTAGATTTAAGAATGAGGGTTATAGAAAATCTTGTAGAAGGTAATATACCAAATCTAAATT
>CAMDMO010000086.1 GCA_945902255.1 Rickettsia typhi
TATGCCTACGCTCCATAGTGGAGTCTTGACCACCACTTCTATCTATTCTACCCATATTTAAGTTAGATTTAAAGTTAATATAAATCATGGATTTTATCCATGATTTGTTTTAATTTAAATCGAACCGAATTGGTGAACTTTTACAATCCCGAGCTTGTCGAAGGATTATTCTATGGCACGGAGATTTAAGAAGCTCTATTTTGTTAACAAATATTTAAAATTAAAATTTAAATCAAGCTAGAAATAAAGAATATTTAATTTTAAAACTTATAAACATAACTCAGCATAGCGCCAATTAAAGACGCGGTATAGCCATTTTCTTTTATATTAGAGCGAGTAACATCTAGTGTAACATTATTAGTAAATTTATAACCAATTGAAAGCTGTAGCATTTTATCGTTGATATTTCCCAATCCTTGATTTTGCTGCTTCATATGACGATTTAAATATGAAACACTAGCATTCCAACTGCTATATTTGGCCATTAAAGCAGCGGTTAAGTAAAGTGCGTTACGATCTTGCAAGCCGGTAAAATTATCAATTTTTACTAATTCCACAAAAGGCACTAAATAGGTTTGAACGCCAACTTTATAAGAATATTCTGAACCAAAAACATAACCTTTCTCTGCTGATCTGCCATTCATTTTATCAACAGATAAAGATCTATATCCAGCATTATAAAACCAATCTTCATATCCCAAAAAATTATCACCAGACATCGCAATTGAATAAGAAGATAGAGTTCCGGTATTGCCGGCTAAGCCATCATTTCTTTGAGCTCTGCCACGATTATTAATTGCGCTACTACTTAATCCAGTAGTGTCATTAAAAAATGTATTAAAAGTAATTTTACTATTTTCTAGTAAGGCTGTTATTCCTGCGCCAATTTTTTCTCTTAAATTATAATCTTCAGTAAAGTCAGAAGTGAATATTCCAATTCTTTTAGTCTTGTTGTGAGCAGTTCCAAATTTTGGATCAAATTTACCAGCAAAAACTTCCAAATCTTCATTTTTAAAATTCACTTTTAATTCTTCAACCAATAAACCTGTATCGTGCGAACCTATACCACGACCAGATTGTAAAAAAGTTCTATATCTTTCAGGGTCAGATTTGTCTCTAGTGGTTAAGACGCTATTTGGTTGCAATCTCCAATCAGTTTTAATTGACCAATTTTGATTTAAGTTCAACGCCAAATTTGGCTCAACATAAACATAGGCGTTATTCGGAGAAACTCCACTTTTTGAAGTAGATAAAACTCTATCAGCTTTAAATTGAGTTAAAACATTTCCAGAAATATTAGGAAATTCTGATTTTTCTTCAGCATAAGCGGCATTGGTTAATAAAAAAATAGCCAAAAATTTTAATAAAGTTTGTTTCATAACTTATTTTTGCGATCGATTAAAAATTAGATTATTATGTGAGTATTACTTTTGGCAAAGACACTAAGAAACTACTGTTGGCATAGCTTCACTATTCAGGCTATCTTTAATAGGAAGTGTAACCGTAACAGAAGTGCCAATATTAACTTCACTTTCAATTACAACATTACCACCGTGTAATTCAACAAAATGTTTTGTTAAATATAAACCAATTCCAGTTCCTGCAACTGATAATGTATTTTTAGCACGGAAAAATTTAGTTCCAACACTGGATAGATCATCTTTGGGTATTCCAATTCCTTGATCTATAACGCGCAATGCAACTCTCTTAGGGCTTGCAGTTGCTAAAATTTTAACCACAGTATCATTTCTAGAATATTTAACTGCATTAGAAATAATATTTGTAATTGAGTGATCCAATAATTTTGCGTCACCATTAAAACTAGTTGGAAGATCATCAATTCTGGTGAGAATTTTTATATTTTTATTTGTAGCTAAGTTAGAATTTTTTTCAATTATTTCGTAAATAAATTTTTTCAAATCAAAAATTTGATATTCAACTTTAATTTCAGCGCTACCGCTTTCCATTTTAGCTAAATTTAAAGTGGTATGAATTAGTCCATTCATTCTTTGAATTCCGCTTTTGATGCGATCTAAAGACTTATCAACCGACTCATCAATTACATTTAAATTTTTTAATTTTCTTGAAAGTAATTCTCTTGTGCTATCAATAATTTGTAGCGGCGTTTTAAATTCATGAGAAACTAAAGCCACAAATTCATTCTGCATTTTTCTTATTTTTTGCTCTTCTTTTAAAGCATCTTTTAGCTGCAAAGTTTTTTCCATTAAAGCATGGTTTGCAACCATTACCTTATCTAGAGACTCTGAGCGATCAAGCGCAATAGAAAATTGATCCGCAACAGTTTCTATCAATTCCATTTCATCGGGAAGCCAATTTCTTTGAACTGCTTGATGAATATAAATTCCACCATTTAATTTATTGTTAAAAGAAGTTGTAACCGCAATTTGCGAAGCAATAAAAAAATCATGACAGATTTTTTCAATTGCCGCAAAATTAGAATCAAGAGCGACATCTTCTATTGCGGTTAAAAAACTTGTTTTATTTTTATTACCATATTTTTCATAAAAATGGTTTTGAAAATTTACATATTTTGTCAAAACAGCAAGACTCTCTTGATCATTGACTTCTTTGACCATCGGCTTGGTGTAATTGTTGCGATATTCAACAAAAAAATTAGTTCTTCCTTCGTGATAATCATGCAAAATGCATCTATCAGCCTTGAGATGATCGCACAAAATTTTAGCGATATTTTTTGCCACATCGCGAATTGGAATATCAGAAATAATTAGATAGCCTATTTCGCGTAACAATCTTTCACTGCGAAGCGTTCTTTCTAGATTTTTTAATAATATAATATTTTGCTTTCTACCCTCTTTATTTTCATCATTTGCTATTTCCATTTTTTCAAAAGTAAAAATAGCATGGCGTGACTTTATTTTTTTGGAATCAACGGGATTAAAACTAATTTTAAATCTTGCGCTATCACCAACCAATTCGCGACTAGGCAGACTAATAATTACTGAACAGGCATGAAAATCTTTAATGTCTTTGATTAGCCTTATATATTCTAGCTCGTTATCTGAAGAGTAATCTACATCAATATCTTCAAATAAAAAATCACAGCTTTTTCCAATTAAATTAAAAATAGTAATGTTAAAAGTTTCGCAGAATTTTTTATTGGCGTGAATGATGGAAAGGTAGTTTGGGTTATTTTCCTTAGCTTCGCAAAGAATTGTAGATTCGGGGTTCTCATCAACTGATTTTTTAAAATCAGAAAGAGGATCAACTTCGTTTTGAATGTTATTATTTTCTTGTGCAACCGCTAGTTCTTCTGACATGTAAATTTAAAAATCTATTTTAAAGGATATCACAAAATTCACCAATCACATCAAATAATCAACGCTTTTACCAATTATTAATCAAAGATAATTTATTATGTTTTAATTTAGATTTTCTTAGAAATTGCAATGGCAAATTTAGTCGAGCATTTAACAAATGTCGAAAGTGGTGTGAAATAGCTTAAATCTCTAGCTTGGTTATTATAACCTATATCACGATGCTCAATTTCTTCATCGCGAAATTTTTTAATTTTTTCTTTAAGATTTTCTATTTCTTGTTTATCAGATTTATTTAAAAACTTCTCTTCTTTTTCAATTTTCTTTATTTGAGACTGATAATGCTCATCTATTGTTTCTTCAACTGCTGTAGTACAAGCCATTGCGGCTCTTTTATCAATAATAGCGGTCAAAAAACCAAGAGCAAAACCACCAACTCTCCAAACTGGCTGCATTATGGTTGGACGAATTTTTTGTTTTTTAATTTCAGCATCAAAATAATCAAAATGAATATTTTCTTGCTCTTTCATATGCTTTACCAACTCAAGAGTTTCGTTATCTTTTTTTAATTTCAGTGCCGCAATTTGACCGTCATAAATAACTTTTGCGCCAAACTCGCCGGCATGATTGACGCGAATTACCTGATTAATGAATTGTTTAAAATTACTAGTCATTGAAATTAAACATTAAATCTGAAGTGAAAAACATCACCATCTTTAGTAATATAATCTTTTCCTTCTAGCCTTAATTTTCCAACCGATTTACAACCCTCCTCACCATTAAATTCGATATAATCTTGGTAAGAAATTGTTTCAGCGCGAATAAATCCTTTTTCAAAATCAGTATGAATAACACCCGCAGCCTTTGGTGCACTTGAGCCTTTTTTCAACATCCAAGCATGACATTCTTTAGGGCCAACAGTGAAAAAAGTAATTAATTCTAAAAGTGAGTAAGAGCTTTTAATGATTTGCGCAAGTCCAGTTTCTTTAAGCCCAAGCGATTCTAAAAATTCTTTTTTTTCTATATCATTTTCTAAAGCCGCAACTTCCGATTCAATTTGAGCGCAAATTTTTAAAACTTTGTAATTATTATTCTTACCAAATTCTTCAACTAGTTGAGAATATTTATTACCGTTTAATTCATGATCTTTTAAATTACACACGAACAGCTGAGGCTTTGAAGTTATTAGTTGCAAACCTTTTAAAATTTTTTCTTCATCAGCTGATTTAATCTCAACTAAATGCGCCGCCTTCCCTTCTTTTAAAACTTCCAAAACTCTTTTTGCCATTTCAACTTGCGCAATAATTTCTTTTTCGGTTTTTGCTTTTTTTTCTAAAGCAGGAATTCTTTTTTCTAAACTTTCTAAGTCAGCAATGATTAGTTCAAGCTGGATTAATTCTATATCGCGAATTGGATCAACCAAGCCTTCAACATGCGTAATATTTTCATCTTCAAAACATCTAACTACATTAATAATAGCATCAACTTCACGAATATGAGATAAGAATTGATTGCCCAAACCCTCGCCTTTACTAGCTCCACGAACAAGACCAGCAATATCAACAAATTCTATTTGCGCTGGAATAATTAATGCCGATCCAGCAACTTTGGTTAATTTTTCCAATCTTTCATCTGGAACATTTACCTTACCAATATTTGGTTCAATTGTGCAGAAAGGATAATTAGCGGCTTGTGCAGCAGCAGTTTGAGTAAGTGCATTAAATAAAGTAGATTTTCCAACATTTGGTAAACCAACTATTCCACATTGAAGAGACATAATAAAAAATTAAAATTAATAAAAATCCTATTCAGTTTACTCTTTCTTTTTTAAAAAATAAGAGGTTATCTATCGCCATATATTGAAGATCACTAAAAAACATAAAAAATGACTAAAAAACTAATAAATTTTGCCGCGCTAGCATCTATTATATTTTTACAGGCTTGTCTATTTTATCCCAAACTCACTATCAAAGGCAAGGGCAATATTAAGTTGAAACAGACTGACTTTGAATCACTTTCCAACTGGGAAAATGATGACCATAAAAAAGCTCTGCAAGCATTTATTCAGTCATGCAATAAATTTTCTAAAATGGCGCAAAATCGCTTAGTTGGCGGGCAAATTGGCGATATTACCGCAGGAGATTTTCATGATGTTTGCGAAATTGCCAATGTTGTAAAAACATTAAGCAATAGACAGGCAAAAAATTTCTTTGAAAATTGGTTTACACCATTTTTAGTTGAAAATCGCCTCGGAATCTCAAAAGGCTTATTTACCGGATATTATGAAGCCTCTCTAAAGGGCAGCAAATTTAAAACTGAAAAATTTCAATATCCAATTTATGCCCGCCCTAAAGACTTGGGCACCAAACCATATCTAACAAGAGCAGAAATTGAAAATGGCGCCCTTACTAATCAAAATTTAGAAATTCTTTATGTTGATGATAAGGTAGAATTATTTTTTATGCATATTCAAGGATCTGGTCGAGTAAAAATGCAAGATGGCTCTGAGGTTAGAGTTGCTTACGCCGGAAGAAATAACCAGCCATTTATTGCTGTTAGCAATTTCATGGTTGATAAAAAATTAATTGAAAGATCAACAATGTCAGCCGCAACAGTTAAAGAATGGCTGAAAAAAAATCTTGATAAGGCTGATGAAGTTATGAATGTAAATACCGCCTATACTTTCTTTAAAATATCAGATGGTGAGCATGTTGTTGGCGCGCAAAATGTTCCGCTAACTTCAGAAAGATCTCTTGCGGTTGATAATGAAATTATGACTTACGGAATACCGCTTTGGGTTGAAACAAATTTAAAGAAAAAAGATGGCTCAAAAGAAAAATATAATCACTTATTTATAGCTCAAGATACTGGCTCTGCAATTAAAGGAACTGTGCGCGGTGATATATTCTTTGGCAATGGAAAAGAAGCCGAAGAAAAAGCTTTTTATATGGCGTCTCCAGGGGAATATTATGCGTTATTGCCTATTAGTTTAGTAGATAAAATTAGGGGATATAAGTAGAAAGGCGATAACTTGTCACATCAGTCTTCATAGCGAATTGACAAGAACTAAAAATGAATTTAAT
>CAMDMO010000087.1 GCA_945902255.1 Rickettsia typhi
AGAAAAAGTAACCAGGTTACTTTTTTGTGGTTAATGGCTAAGCAATGGTTTTAGTAAAAAGGGGTCTGACCCCTTTTTAAAGAAAAACAATCATTTGGAGGGGATGTTTTGACATCTAAAAACTGATATCAAGATTCATAGAGGATTGACAAAAAAGAGGAAGAAAAAAAGTGGTGAAATTCTTTTTAAAAAATTGGCAGCGTGGAGGGTGAAAAAATCACTTATTGTTTAATTATGCCATAAAATGCGTGTCCCCAAAAAAAGCCAGCATCACTTTTGTGAGGCTGGCTTTTTTATTGGTAACAATAACACAATCTTAATTAATAAGAGGCTGTTGTCATTGTAATTCCCCATTTTTTACCAAGATAGTTTTCAATAGATTGTCTTTCTTCTTTTTTTAAGGTGCGATCATAAATAATTAATTCCGCAAGATAGCTGTTGTAAAACGCTGGACTGCTGGTTCCATCTTTTCCAATAAACAAATCTGCGCTTACAGAAGTGCTTGGAGAATATCCAGTTGTTGCAGTTTGGGTGCTAGCAGCTCCGTTCTCAAAAAAACTAACCCCAGTGGCGCTAGTTGTTCCAGAACCAACTAGTGAGTTAGGGTTGTAGGTTATTGAGACTATATAAGGTTTTCCACCTTCAATAGTTGTTCCAGCTGAGTAATTGCAGGTGGTTCCGTTGGTCACTATAGCGGCGCCATCGCAATAACTCCAAGTTGAAGAGGAGGTGCTAACTTGAATATTTGGAGCAGAGCTTCCAAAAGCTGCGCTAGGGCGTTTACTAAAAATTGGTTTTGCTGCAACAGATGCTGGAGTTTTTACAACTAAAAAGACTGTAGAGCCATTAACTACATTAATAAAATTACTAGTGTTCATAAAGTCATCGGTGCCATCGAATAAAATTGCTGGCAAAGAGTTTATAATGTTAGCTCTATAAGTTGGTCTTGTTGTGGTAGTTCCTGTAAAGTTACTTTTTGTAGAGGTTTGAGGATTTAGATCATACCAGTTGCTAATTGCGGCTGCATCTTCAGATTCTGAGTCATCAAAGCTTGTTTCTGAAGAAGACTCAATCCAGATTGATAAATTTTTTATTGAAGATACTGGCGAGCTTTGAGTTAGTGTGCGAGCATTGCTAAGCTTAGATCTATTAATTAGTCTGCTGCCTTGAGTTACGCCAGCAATAAGGATGCCAATAATTAAAATTACGATTGAAAGTTCTATTAGCGAAAAGGCATTGCGAGATTTTAAACTTTTCATAGTTAAGCTTATTTTTATTTAATGATTAATTTGAGGCGTAAGTGATGATATAAAAACACAATAAAGGATCTCTTGTCAATCTAAAATTGATTTTTTTGAAGTCTTTTTTAAATCTGGTTCAATGCGATAAATTATTTGATATTTGCCACCGGCTTGTTCCTCAAAAATTTCAAAATAATCATTAAATTTATCTTCGACTTTAAAGATAATTTTAGGATTTTTATCTAATGAATCGGCTTTGTAAAGATCCCATAAAATATAGCGTTTATGACCGTTTGTATAAGATGTTGATGTGCGAGTTTCGCTGTCAAAAATTACTTCAACTACAGTGAAGTGCCATTTATTTTTATGTTTTTGCGCAATCGCACTAAGAGAGGTTATGTCAGAAAAATCATTTCCTAAATCAACATCTCTACTGTCTCTAAGCAGATATAAGTTAAATGCAAAAGTTTGTGGAGCATCTTTTATTTTCCAAAAATAAGTCAGAGATAGATTATCAATTGTGTTTTGATCAACATTGTGATTTAAGAAAAAATTTTCAATTTTTTTAATTAATTCTGGATATTTTTTTAAATCACTTTTCCAAGATATTGGATAGTTACGACTATCTGCGGCAACTAAAGTGAGCTTCTCCTCCGCTCTAAAATTTCCGCCAAGATATTTCTGCCATTTTGTAATATAGTTGCGATCAATAACTGCATTTTTTGGAAAGAATTTTTTCTTATTCGCGATTGCAAATCCTAAATTTTTACCCCTTTCTTCAACTAAATAATTTTTTTCTAAAAACTTTTCTAAATCTTCTTTTGATTTAACGGAGGTTTTTGCGATAGCAAGTTTTTGTAAATCTTTATCTTTTTTTAAAGATTCTGAAGCATATTCAATTGCCGAACTATTTGACTGTAGGGCAATTTTCACTAAAGACTTGTTTGACTTTATAGAATCTGGTGCGAAGGCTAATAAAATTCCGTTATCATTAAGTGCAATAGAAGCTAATTCTGGCATTTCTTTAAGGCGATTTGAAGCGAATTTATAATTTCTTGAGTCAATTATTATCATGCGCTTCATAAACATTTTATCGTTTAGAATTTTTGGATCGGCATATTGCAGAGCATCTCGATTTATGTAGGTGGCATTTTCCATAAAATCCATGTCGGAGTGTAATTTTTTGGAAGTAAATTGTAAGATTTCTGCACTAATTTGTAGTAAGCGATTAACGAAATTTTCATCATCTTTTAAAATATCTGAGGCATATTGAAATTGAGTTGGATCAATTAAAGCGGCTTTGATAATTAGTTTGCGATCGAGTTTAAAGCAGTCTGGCAGAGACTTTATGGCATTAGGATTCTTTTTAGTAACTTCTGCTAAAATTTCCCTATAAGAATCTTCGTCAATGACGCAATCTTGAGTTATGACTTGAGCTGATAAATTTATTGGAGAAAAAAGAAGAAGGGCGGCAATTAGTGAAGCAATTAAAATTTGCATTACAGTTTTTTCTAGCCTTTCATTGAGGAGATGTTTTTTATTTCAATATCTTTGCGATTGTGAAAGTAAAGCACGGTTATAGCAAGTCCAATTGCGGCTTCGGCTCCAGCAACGGTTAATACAAAAATTGCAAAAATTTGTCCGTTTAAATCATTTAAAAAGGAAGAAAAAGCAACAAAGTTTATATTAACCGAAAGAAGTATTAGCTCAATTGACATCAAAAGTGAAATGATGTTTTTGCGATTTAAAAAAATTCCACAAAGACCTATGGAAAATAATAAAGCAGAAAGTGTGATAAATTGATTAATTTCTAGTCCGTTCATAATTATATATTAATTCCCTCATAAGGTTTTACTTTAATAATTTCAAGTGAGTTAGCCTTAGTGCGAGCAACTTGTTTAGAAATATCTTGTTTTCTAATGAATCTAGTTTCGTCTTTTAGAGTTAAAACTATCGCGCCAATCATGGCTACAAATAAAATTGCACCACTTAATTGAAATGGCAATATGAAATCGGTGTAAAGCAAATTACCAATCGCCTTTGTGTTGTGAATATCGCTTGGAGTTGGAAATAATAATTTGGTTTCATAGGCTTTAATTGTAGAAAATTTTACAATTAAAATTATTTCAGAAAATAAAACTACGGCAATCAAAATTAAAATTGGTAAATTGCGATTAAATTCTTGGTTAATTTTTTTAGTATCAACATCAAGCATCATTACAACAAATAAGAATAATACTGCGATTGCTCCAACATAAACTACAACCAAAAGCATTGCTAGAAATTCTGCGCCAAGCAAGATAAAAAGGGCGGCGGCATTTAAGAATGCTAAAATTAAAAACATTACTGAATGCACCATATTTTTAGCACTTATAACAACCAAAGAAGATGATATAAGGATGAAAGATAGTAGATAAAAAAGAGTAAGGGTAAAAGTCATTTTTAATAATTATCTATTTTTGATGTCTAGTTCGATATTTTTTTGCAGCGCATATTCAAAACGATCGCCATTTGCTAAAAGTTTTGCTTTATCATAGTAAAGCTCATTTCTAGTTTCGGTGGCAAATTCAAAATTTGGGCCCTCAACAATTGCATCAACTGGACAGGCTTCTTGACATAATCCACAATAAATACATTTAATCATGTCGATGTCATATTTTGTAGTGCGGCGACTGCCGTCAGATCTTTCTTCGGCTTCAATTGTTATTGCTTGCGCTGGGCAAATTGCTTCACATAATTTGCAGGCGATACATCTTTCTTCGCCATTTGGATAGCGACGCAAAGCGTGCTCGCCACGAAATCTAGGACTTATAGGGCCTTTTTCATAAGGATAATTTATGGTAACTTTTGGCTTAAAGAAATATCTTAAAGTCAAAGCATGACCAATAATGATCTCTTTTAAGAAAAATGAAAATGTGCTTTTAAGAAATTTCATTTGTATAAATTCTATTTAAAATAAACTATATAACTTGCGGTTCCAACAACCCAGATTAGAGAAATTGGTAAGAAAACTTTCCAGCCTAATCTCATTAATTGATCATAGCGATATCTTGGCAAGGTTCCACGCACCCAAATCATACAAAAAAGTAAGAAAAAAACTTTTGATAAAAACCAAATCAACCCTGGAATTGCGTTAAAAAATTCATTATCAATTGGGGGAAGCCATCCGCCAAGAAAAAGAATTACACCAAATGATGAGATTAAAATCATATTAGCATATTCGCCAAGAAAAAACATTGAAAATGGCATTGAGCTATATTCCACATTATAGCCAGCAACTAACTCAGATTCAGCTTCTGGAAGGTCAAATGGCAGGCGGTTTGTTTCGGCTAGACCGGAGATAAAAAATATTACAAACATTGGAAACATTGGTAATGCAAACCAATGATTTTTTTGAGATAAAACAATTTCGCTTAAATTCATTGAGCCCGCACAGAGAACTACTGAAATTATGATTAATCCAATTGAAACTTCGTAAGAAATCATTTGCGCTGAAGAGCGAATTGCGCCAAGAAAAGCATATTTAGAATTACTAGCCCAGCCTGAAATTATGATGCCGTAAACTCCAAGAGAAGAAGTGGCTAAAAGATAAGTGATGCCAACATTAATATTGGCAATTACAAATTTTTCTGAAAAAGGAATTACTGCCCAACCGATTAAAGCAAGAACAAATGTAATTATTGGCGCTAATAAAAATAAAATTTTATTAGCATTATCTGGAATAATTACTTCTTTGAACATTAATTTAACTCCGTCAGCAATTGGCTGCAATAGGCCAAATGGACCAACAACATTTGGGCCTTTGCGCAATTGCATTGCGGCAATAACTTTTCTTTCCATTAGCGTTAAGTAGGCAACTGCGCCAAGCAATGGAAGAACTATAAGCAAAATATTGCCTATAATTGGCAGTAATAATGATAAGAATATATCCAAGAATTGTTGGAAATTTTGTTCCATGGAGTTTTGTAAGTTTAAAATAAAAATAATATATTTAGAAATTTATTCACTTAATTCAACAATGTCAATTTTTATGCCAATTGATTTTTGAGTAAAATTAAACCACATCCAATTATTGCGGTTATTATTCCACAAGCCAAATCATCAAACATTACGCCAAAACCATTTTTCATCTTGCGATCAATTGTTCCGATAAAAGATGGCTTAACTATGTCAAAAAACCTAAAAGAGATATAACAAAACCCAAGATGAACTAAAATTAGGTTATTTTGTAAAAAATAATCAGCTCTGATTAATAAAAATGTAATTTGAAGTGCTAAAATTTGCCCAACCACTTCATCTAAAACAATTGAAGAATGGTCAATTTGATTAAATTTTTTAGCGTAAATTGGAATTGCAAAACATCCGTAAATAAAACTAGAAATTAAAAAAATTGTCCAAAAAATATTTTGAATTAGTAGGGGGATTTGATGATCAAAAAATAATTTTGTAATAATTAGCCACAATATTAAAGAAGCAATGCTTCCAACGCTTCCCGGTGCTTTTTTTGATTTTCCACAGCCAAAAAAAGTTAAAATTATTTCGTGAAAAAAAGCCATTTTATTGAAAGTTTTTTAAAATTTCTAAGTAAGTTTTTTGCAATTGCTTAATTTCTTCCACTTCAGCAAATTCATCAATTTTATGAGCGGTTTCATTTACCAATCCAATTTCTACAACTTCGGCAAAATCTTTAATAAATCTGGCGTCAGAAGTTCCGCCGCTAGTGCTTAAAACTGGTTTTTTGCCACAAATTTTTTCAACTGCCGCGCAAGTAATTTTAGCTAAAAATTTTGGATCGCTTAAAAAAGATTCGCCACTAGTTCTGTGGGATAATTCATATTTTGCTCCAAGTCCTACAGTTTTTTTGCAAGCATATTCAACTAAATCAATTATTGATTGTGAATTGTGAAGATCGTTGAAGCGCACATTAAAAGCGGCTTGCGCTTCATTTGGAATTACATTTCCGCCTAAATTTTGCGAAGTAAATGAGGTGATTTCTAAATTTGTGGCGTCAAAAAATTCTGAGCCTTCATCAAATTTATGATCTTTTAAAACTTTTAATAAATTAATTAAAATTGTAATTGGGTTTAAAGCGTTTTGCGGATAGGCTACATGAC
>CAMDMO010000088.1 GCA_945902255.1 Rickettsia typhi
TTGAGTTATATTACCTTCTACAAGATTTTCTATAACCCTCATTCTTAAATCTAAACTGTAAGGTTTTGCCATAAATTTCTTTAAAAAAACTTATTAATAGTTTTTTTATATTGTGGTGTCAATAGAATTTAGATTTGGTATATACCAAATCTAAAATGGTTAACCTCTGGCTAGTTATTGTTGCAACCTCAAGTTGTTACCCCTGTAAATGTTAACAATTAGACGGGGTGACAACTTAACGATAGAGTAATATACTTAAGACTAGATTATAATAACTAACACCGGAGGATATATTTATTTAATCAACTGCAGCACATCATTTAGAGTTGTAAAAATCATCAAAGATAAAACTAAGCTCATTCCAATTCTAAAGCCAATTTGTTGAGTTTTTAAAGATAGAGCCTTTCCTCGCACAGCTTCAATAATATAATAAAATAAATGCCCACCATCAAGCACTGGAACTGGCAATAAATTCATTACTCCTAAATTAACTGAAATCATTGCCATAAACCATAAAACTGCCATTACGCCCATTTCAACGGTTTTTCCTGAATATTTTGCAATTTTTACTGGCCCACCCATTTCTCTTAAGTCGCGCTTTCCGGTAACTAATTCTCCCAAGGCTTTAAAAATAGAAATAGAAATATTGTAAGTTTCGCTATTGGCGCGAACAAAGCTTTGAATTATATTTAAATCTTGATGAGAGCTTGCGGCAGCAGCAACTCCAAGGGTTGCCATTTTCACATCTTCGCCGAAAAAATTTTTTCTGATTTGAATTTTTGGCTTAATATTTACTTCAAAAACTTCTTCACCGCGCTTAATTTTAAAAAGAAGATTCGCACCATCTAAACTTGTAACAACCGAATTTCTAACTTCTTCAAAGTCATTAATTTCATTGTTATTAATTGCCACAATCACATCACCTTTTTTTAATCCAGATTCAAATGCCGCGCTTTCTGCAATCACCTCATCAAGCACTGGCAGCACAGTGTTTAGGCCATTAACTTTAAATAAAATTGTAAAAATAAAAATCGTTAATAAAAAATTCGCAATTGGCCCAGCACTAACTATTGCCATACGCTGATAAACATTTTTTCCAATAAAAGATTTTTTCTTTTCTTCGTCTGACATGCTTGCAATTGCGCTATCATCAGGCATTGAGGCAGCATTTTTATCACCATACATTTTTACATAACCACCAAAAGGCAATAAGCAAAATTTCCACTGAGTATTTTTTTTGTCAACAAAGCCAAATAATTTTTTACCAAATCCAATAGAAAATTCTTCGATTTTTACCCCACAAAGCCGCGCCACATAAAAGTGACCAAATTCATGAATAAACACAATCAAAGAGATTATGAAGATGAAAGAAAATAAATTTTGTAAAATTAATTGGATAATAGTCATTTAGTTTGTGCGCTCTTTTAGTTCTTCTTTAATTACTTCTATATCAGAAACTTTTACTGCAGTTTTTGGCCCCATAACTGCCTCACTTAAAATTCTCGCAGGAAAAGTTTTGGGCAATATTATTCCTTCTTGTAGTGGTAAAAATTGACGTAATAAATGGCTATAGAAACCTATGCAAGAAAGCCTCATATCTTTATTAAGCACTGTTTTATCCGCAAAATAAGTTACCATCATTTTTTTTACGATTTCTTCATTTTCAGCATCTAAAATACTAATGTGGCTATTGCCATCATCTGGCGAAGAGGAGCGAGGATGAGCTATAAACAACCTTCCTATAGTTTTATCCCCTGATTTAGCAATCACACTTACACCCTTTACTTCTCTGTCCGATTGTATGCGATAAATTTTTATTGCATCATCTACATGAAATATGTTTTTTTCTACCTCACCTTTTTCAACTTTTTCTTCAATATCAGTAAAAGCTTTATAATAAGAACCTACGATTAATTCACGCCTCTCTTTTTGATTACTAACCCCAAGAATAGCTAATCTTTCACCAAGAATTTTTTTAAATTCTGCAGCAGTGGTAAAAAATCTTATGAATGCTGGTCTCATATATTAGATTACATTTTTTGCAATGTTGCGAGCTTTCTCATCAAATAAAATTACCTCTTCTACTGATGAAAGTTTTTTATGAGAAATTTTATCTAAAGTTTTTTCAACAATTTTAGTAATTTTATCAAAAGTAATTTCGCCTTTTAAAAATTTTTCAACCGCAATTTCATTTGCCGCATTAAGCACTGCTGGCGCACTTCCGTCAGTTTCTAAAACTTCGCGACAAATTCTTATTGCTGGAAATTTTTTTTCATCAGGAATAAAAAAACTCAAATTTTGTAACTTCGCCAAATCAAGCCTGTCATGCTTTATTGCCATGCGCTTTGGGAAAGATAGAGCATAAGCAAGTGGCACTTTCATATCTGGCCTACTTAACATTGCCAAAGTTGAACCATCTCTATAATCAACCATTCCATGAATTATGGATTGTGGATGAACTAAAATTTTTATCTGTTCTTTTTTGACAGGAAATAAATGAAAAGCTTCAATCATCTCTAAACCCTTATTCATCATGGTTGCAGAATCAATCGAGATTTTTGCGCCCATCGACCAATTTGGATGTTTTAAGGCTTCATTGACGGTGATAGTTTTAAAATCTTTTGTGCTATTAAAAAAAGGACCACCCGATGCGGTAAGTGTAATTGAGTCAATAATATCTAAATTATGATTTTCAAAAATTTGAAAAATAGCGTTATGCTCAGAATCAACTGGAATAATTTTCACTTTTTGTTTTTTGGCTTCGCGCATTAAAAACTCTCCACCGCAAACTAAAGATTCTTTATTTGCCAAGGCAATGTTAGACTTAGCTTTAATTGCGGCAAGCGTTGGTAACATTCCAGCCGCCCCAACAATTGCCGAAATAAATAAATCACATTTAATTTTCGCAACTTCTAAAACCGCTTTTTGCCCACACATTATCTGGCATTTTTTTAGTGAACTTAATTTTTCTTTTAATTCCAAAAAATGCTTTTCATTTTCAATAACAACAAAGGAAGGTTTAATTTGTAAGGCCTGCTCGACTAGTGTTTTAACATCATTTTTTGCAACTAAAGCAACAATTTCAAAATCATTCGCGTTATTTTTTATCACTTCAATGGCATTTTTACCAATTGAGCCAGTTGATCCAAAAATTGCGATTTGCTTTTTCATGATTATTTTTTCTTTTTTACAACTGTTTTTTTAACCACAGATTTAGTAATTTTTTTTGGCTTTGGATTTATATATTTCGCTGCCTCATCTTGAATTAAAGCCTCAATAAAATTAGCATTTTTTGCCGTATTATCTAAAATAAAAGTAATTTCCGGAACCGATCTGCTGGTCATTTTTTTCGCTAATTGATAACGAAATTGCGGCGCCATTGCGTTTAGTTTTTCAACAATTTTTTTATGAGCTGCATCATTTCCAAAAATGTCAATATAAATGCGCGCATTCTTAATATCAGGGCTCACATCAGCTTCTAAAATTGTTATATAACTTCCTGATATTGATAAAATATCGTCACGCAAAAAGATTTCTGAAATACTTCTTTTAACACTTTCTCCAACCTGCAATTGTCTTTGGCTTTTCATGATATAATTTTTTATGAATTAGAATTTTTTATATTGATGCACGCCTTTCATTATTATATCAAAAGTAAAAACCTTTACTGATTTTGGGTTCATAATATCAGAATGTTTTGCTGAAGCGGTAAGCATTTTTCGCTCTGAATCAGAGTAAGATAAATATTGATAGTCACCAGCATTATAAGGATGATTTTGAAAATACATTTCCGTTTCCAATTTACCAAATTTTGAACTATAAACATTCATATTAATATGAGGAGCCCTTCCCGGATTTGACCCAGGCATGATTGTGATAAAATAATAATTTCCAAGATTGTCAGTAATTGTGCGCCCTGACATGCTGAAATATTTATCGATATATTCGCTATCTGGCTCAAGCAAAGTGTGATATTTTCCAGCTGAATTAGTTTGCCAAATTTCAACCACCACTCCTTCAATTGGAAGCCCGAAAGAGTCTGAAATTGTGCCTTGCAAAAATATTACTTCACCAAAAGCGCGATAAAATGCTCCAGTTTTTTTCGCTAAATTATTACTAGTAACAAAACGATCTGGCATTGATAAATCAGCTGAAAAAAAGCGTGACGGAGTTGGAATTCTTGGATCAAAAGCAGTTGGAGAATCTTTAGAAAAATTATTTATTACATCGGTAATTTTTACATCTTCATCTTGCACAGCAGCGGAAGCGACTTCATTGGAAAAATTTTCCACAGCGTAAGTGGAAATTGATATAAAAAAAATGGCAATTGTTAGAAAAACTTTAATCATATTTTTAAACTTTTGGTAAAGTAACCCCAGTTTGCCCCATATATTTCCCTTTTCTCATATCGTAAGAAACCTCACAAGCTTGGTCTCCTTTTAAAAACAAGAATTGGCAAGCGCCTTCAAAGGCATAAATTTTAGCTGGAAGTGGCGTAGTGTTAGAAAATTCAAGTGTAACATGACCTTCCCAACCTGGTTCTAAAGGAGTAACATTTACAATAATTCCACATCTAGCATAAGTTGATTTTCCAACACAAATTACTAAAACATCTTTTGGAATACGAAAATATTCCACTGTGCGAGCTAGAGCGAAGCTATTTGGTGGAATTATACAAACATTTGTAGTGCGATTCACAAAACTATTATCTGAAAAGTTTTTTGGATCAACTATTGCAGAATCTATGTTGGTAAAAATTTTAAATTCATCAGAAACCCTAGCATCATAACCATAAGAAGAGTTTCCGTAAGAAATTATTTTATTTTCCTTATCATCAAATCTAACTTGTTTTTCAGCAAATGGTTCAATCATATTATGTTGAGCCACTAACTTGGCGATTGATTTATCGGATAGAATGGTCATATATTAAGTTTCCTTAGAATTTGCTTGCCTGATATGTTGCTATGCTTAAAAATTTATTTAGGTATTATGAAAAGAAATACCCTGTCGATATAATTGTTTTTTGGTATAAATATAAACCCATTAACAAAACAAACAATTTAAATCTCTTTTTAGAATTATTCAATGCATGACATCACTTATTTACGCGATATTTTAATTTTGCTTTTTGCTTCAGTTGTAATTGTTATTATTTTTAAACAATTAGGATTAAGCCCTGCCCTTGGTTATCTAGTAGCTGGAGCGGCAATTGGTCCTTTTGGTTTTGGAGTTTTAACTAGCGCTGAAACCACTAAATCTATTGCCGAATTGGGAATTGTATTTTTACTTTTTGCCATTGGCTTAGAGCTTACCTTTGGTCGCTTAATGGCGATGCGAAAATATGTCTTTGGCTTTGGAAGCTTACAAGTTGTTGTTACTTCAGCCGTTATATCCCTGATATGTAATAAGTTTTTTCACCTATCACCAGAAGCATCTATAGTTATTGGAAGCGCTCTATCGCTATCTTCAACCGCAATTGTAATGCAAGTAATTAATGAAAATGGCGAACAATCAACTCGCGTTGGTCGTCTATCATTTTCAATTTTATTGATGCAAGATTTAGCAGTAATTCCAATTTTAGTTTTATTCCCACTATTAACCAAAAGCGATTTAAATGTTTTTCATGCTTTAGGTGGAGCCTTACTTGATGCGGTTATAGCCATGGCAATAATTTTCGCAGTTGGTCGTTTATTATTGCGCCCAATTTACCGCTTAATTGCTGAAGCAAAAAGCGATGTGTTATTTTTGAGCTTTACCCTAATAGTTGTCTTAGGATCAGCTTATTTAAGTGATTACATGGGACTTTCCTTTGCTCTTGGCGCTTTCATTGCAGGACTAATGGTTGCGGAAACCGAATATAAATATCGCGTTGAAGAAGAGATTTTATCCCTAAAATCACTATTGATGGGATTATTTTTCATGACCATCGGAATGTCTTTTGACTTCGAATTACTTATTAAAAGCTTACCACTAATTATTGCCACTTCACTAGCTCTAATTCTGGTTAAAAGTTCAATTGTGGTGATTTTATGTAGAATATTTCGCTTTCCAATAGCACCATCAATTCACGCTGGCCTTTTATTATCACAAGGCGGTGAATTTGCTTTCGTAGTATTTGTAATGGCTGTTAGACAAAAATTCATGGAAGTTGATTTATCTCAATTTTTAATGACAGTTGTAACCTTTACAATGGCACTAACGCCAGTGCTTGGAACTTTGGGGCGCAAGATCAAAGCCCATCTTTATACCAAAGAAGTTTTACATGATAATAAA
>CAMDMO010000089.1 GCA_945902255.1 Rickettsia typhi
GTAAGCTGAATTTCACCACCACTTCCAACTTCAAATTTAGATAAATATTCAAAAATTTCTGGCTGTAAAATATAGCGACCAGTAATTGCTAAATTTGATGGAGCCACTTCCGGCTTTGGCTTTTCAACCATATCAATAATTTTTTCACCAGCACTGGTTTTAATTATACCATATTTTGTGGAATCCAAAATATCGATTTCTCCAACCGCCACAACACTTGCCTCATCTTCCATTTTTTGATAAAGATCGATCATTTCACCTAAAAAATTTCTTTTTCTATCTTTACTTTGCAACATCATTTCATCCGCCAAAATAACCACAAAAGCTTCATCTTTAGCAATAAAATTTCTAGCGCACCAAATTGCATGACCTAAGCCAAGTGGCTTTTGTTGACGAACAAACGCCATATTTCCAGCCGCTGGTAACCAACTGGTAACCTGCTCTAATTCTTTTGATTTATGACTTTCATCAAGCTTTGATTCCAACTCATAAGCATGATCGAAGTGATTATTGATTGAATTTTTATTGCGACCCGTAACAAAAATAAATTTTTCAATTCCAGCGTCTCTCGCCTCTTCAAAAGCATATTGAATGATGGGTTTGTTGGCAATTGGCAACATTTCTTTTGGCATCGACTTAGTGGCTGGCAAAAATCTTGTTCCAAGTCCACCAACTGGAAATACCGCAGTTTTAACTTTTCTCATCTTCTGTAATTTCGTTTAATATTTTTAATTTACGATAAATTGTTGACCTTCCTATGTCGAGCTGCTTTGCAACTTCTGACAAATTTCCATTATGAATATCAACTAATCTTCTGATAATTTCTTCTTCAATAAGATCAATAGTTTTGCATTTTCCCTCATCATCAAAAATATCAATTAATTCACTATTAACATCAGAATTTTTCTTAATTGCTGATTTAGCTTTAGTTAAACTATTATTTTCTTTGTTTAAAATTTGTGGAAAATGCTCTGGTTTTAAAAAATCTCCATCACATAAAACTACTGCGCGAAAAATTGAATTTTTGAGCTGCCTAATATTATCTTCCCAATCGTAATTATATAATAAATATAAGGTGTCACTGGCTATGCCTTTGATTTTTTTATTTTCATTAATACTGAAATCACGACAAAAATTTTCAGATAAAATTCTTATATCATCTTCGCCGCGCTCTTTTAGTGACGGCATTAAAATTGGAAAAGATGAAATTCTATAACGCAAATCTTCGCGAAATTTTTTAGCTACAACCAGTTTTTCTAAATCGCGATTTGTAGAAGAAATCACTCTAACATTAACTCTGATTGGATCTTTGCCTTGAACTGGCGTAAATTCTCCTTCTTGCATGAAGCGCAAAAGCTTCACTTGTAAATCTTGTTTCAAGCTATCAATTTTTTCAAAAAATATTGTACCGTTATTCGCTTCACGCAATTTTCCAATATTTTTAATCATGCCATCAGCCAGCATTTTTTCTGAACCAAATAAATCTTCTTCGGCAGTAGCAGATTTTAACAAATCGCATTCAACCATGATAAATGGCTTTCCTGATCTTGGGCTTGAACCATGAATTGCACGCGCCAAAATTTCTTTACCAGATCCACTTGGCCCTTCAATTAAAATTGGAATAGTTGAATTTACCGCTTTTTTAGCTAATTTTATTGTGTTTAACAAAGCATCGCTTTGGCCAATTACATCAGAAAAAGCCACTTGATCTTTGCCTTTGCGAACTAAATGCGAAACTTGATATTTTAGATTTTTTTTCTCAATTGCATTATTGATTGAAGCGGTAACTCGCGCAAAAATATCTCTCTCACCTTTTACGATATAATCAATCGCACCATAATTAATTGCATTTACCGCAAGAGTAACATCTTGATTTGCAGTTAGAACTATAACTTGCATATCGCCTTTGATTGGCGCAATTTGCTTTAACACTGTTAGCCCGTCAAGATCTGGCATTGATAGATCGAGCAACATTACATCAATATCAAAACAAGAAATGCCTTTGATGGCTTTTTTATTCATAAAAAAATCGACCACTTCCTTACCGCTATTCATCACAAGATGGTTATGATCCATGCCACTGATAAACTTGCTCAGCACCTTACATTGAGTTGGCTCATCGTCAACAATTAGAATCGTTCTTTTAACCATAATTTATTTATTTTTTATTCGTTTTTCTTGTAGTAATTGGATAATCTTAGCCGCAGTTTCTTCGACAGATCTTTTAGTAACGTCAATTATTGGACAATTTAATTTGGTAAATAATTTACGAGATTCTGCAATCTCATTTTTTATTGATTCAATATCAATATAGTCACTAACCATTTCTTGACCCATTGAACTTAATCTAGTTTGCCTTATTTGCACTAACTTTTCTGGATTAATTGTTAGACCAACAATCAGCGGTTTTTTTAAATCGTAAATAGATTTTGGAATTGTTTCTATCGAAACAAATGGAATATTTCCAGTTTTATAACCACGACAAGATAGGTAAATGCTAGTTGGTGATTTTGATGTTCTAGACACGCCGATAATGACAATATCTGCATCATGAAGATCCCAACCAGCTTGACCATCATCATGATTTATTGTATAACTTATTGCCTCAACTCTTGAAAAATATTCTCCATCAAGCAAATGCTGGCGACCAATAGTATGACTAATATTCATTCCCAAATAATTGGAAAACTCGGCAATTATATGTGACAAAACTGGAATACAAGGAATTTTTAATTCATAACAATGTTTTCGCAAAGCATCAGTTAAATCATCTTGCAAAATTGTATATAAAACAATTCCGGGAGCCTTACTGATTGATTCCATAACTTTTTCAAGCTGAGCTTTAGTTCTAACCAAAGGCCATGTAAAATCATTTGAGTCAACCCCTTCAAATTGTGATAAAACCGCTCTAGCTACTGAGCTTAGAGTTTCTCCAGTTGAGTCAGAAATTAAATGGAGATTAATTATTTTTTCTTTAGCACTCATTTTATCTTTTACTTAGTGATGGAATGTTGATATCAGAATTTACAATAACAGTTACTCTAGTGCCTTGAGGAACTGTAATTACTGGCTTAACATCTATTGCATTTCCAATAACTTGACCAACTGTGTCAATGATAGTTTTACTAACATCATAAATTGCTTGGTTAGCAGCACTACCAGTTGTAGTAGTTGTGCCTTGTTGTGGATTGGTTGTTGTTGTAGTTGCGCTATTATTGGTTAATAATTTTTGTGCCGCAGAAACACCGCCAACAGCTAAAATACTAGTTAATAGAGAAGTGGTAATTATTGAACCATATTTACTGTCAACATCTCCGGGAATACCAGATCTTCCAAATTGATCTGAAGCGTTAAAAGCAATTGCCAGATCAACACCATCTGACCTAATTAAACGAGTCCAAGAAATTGCAACCCTTCCCTGACCACGATTCACCTGAGTTGAATAAGACCCGAAAAGTCTTGAACCTTTTGGAATTAACACTTCACTTCCTGATTCACCGTAAACATCGCGACTAATAATTCCTCTAACAAACCCAGGAATTTCAGTATTAATTGCGGTTTCTAAAACAGCTGTAAGAAGTTTACCTTGAGCAATTGTATGGCTTCTATCAGCAATATAAGTTGTTGCTATTGTTGATTTAGTTTTCTGCAACTTATCAATTGGATCTTCATTTAATTTTACAATATTTTTATCATATCCAACACCAATAGATGGAATTGCAGTGCCACCATCTCCACCTCCTCCAGCTACAATTATAGGAGAATAACGCGGATTAATATCTTTTTTTACCGGCTCATTTGGATTAGGCTGACCATTGGGATTCTGACCGTTTGGCGCTTGTTGATTCGAATTAGCCGCTTGATTTGTTGGCGGAGTTGGAGTTGGCAATGCTATTGCGAGAGGATCCATCGGCTTTCCATCCTTATCAACCAACTTTGTTTGAGGTGATAAATTTAACTCTTCTTGCAGCGCCGTTCCTTCGGGTAATTTTGGTAAAGCTGGAACATCTGGAGAAGCCGGTTTTCCAAGTAAATCTAGGTCATCTTTTGCCTTTTCTTTATTAGTTTCTAGCTCAAAAGGAGATTTGCCATTTTCACTTGGAGCCGCCGCACTCGCCTTTGGCGGAGGCGCAACTTCAACTAACTTTTCTTCAGGCTTACTTTCTGGTTTAACAAATAAAAAATAGATAACTACCGTTATTAAAAGAGATGATGCGGCAATTATGGTAATTTTGCTTTTTTTCGCAGACGCAATTGAAGGCCCTCCAGCCTCTACTTCCGACCCTTCTTCAATATCTTCTTGCTCTAATTCTGAATTCGGTTTTTTTGTTTTCATTTTAAATTTTAATTAGCTCAAAATTATCTTGCAAAGCGAATGCTTTTGGTCTTGAGATAGCATTCGTAAATAATTTTGCGACAGTCTCTCTAAATCTTATTGCTGAGCTGAGCTTGCAACCCAATTCCACACATTCAATGCCATATTTAACATTACACGAAATAATTGCTCTGTCGCATAAACCAATATTTTCCAAAATTCGCGCTTAAGAATCATACTTCGACAAGCTCAGGATGACTTCGAGCTTTGTATTAAAGCAGACTCGAAGTCATCCTGAGCTTGTCGAAGTATGATTCTTAAGCGCGAAGTTTTGACACTCTCCATAAACTGCTCAACCACCAAATAACAGTGGATAAAAAAATCCAAAATAAACTATGTCCACCAACAAAAATTACAAGAATTTTAGTTTATATAAAAACTCTCGAATTACTTCAAACACTTCATCTTTTCCTTCGCCATTAATAATCACATGATTTGAAAAATTTAGCTCAACTAAAAACTTTTCTTTTGATGAAATTTTGTTATAAATTATTTTACCACTTATCGGATTTACTACGGGGTCGTGTGCAGCTTGAATTATCAAGGTTTTAACAGAAACTTTATCTAGATTTTCTTCACATTGTTTCATTAGTTTTTCCAACTGCTCAACAGCTTTTAAATAATTACGACTATAATTAATATTTGGATTTTCCGGCTTATCATCAACATATTCCATTCTGCCTTTTTCAATATGAAGCTTCTCTAACATCTCGTTCCAAATGTTAATTCCAGGAACCATTTTTGCTTTTATATCTTGCAATTTTAGCGCTGCATTTACCGAAATAATTGCCGCTAATTTTCTTTGATTAGAAATTTTTCTTGAACAAGAAAATAAGTTTAAAAGTCCGCCAGTTGAAAATCCAATCACCACAACTTTTGAACAAATATTTGAAAGCGCCGCATATCCTCGCTGCATTGAATCATACCAATCTTGCCAAGTTGTATCTTTTAAATTTAATGGCGCGGTTCCGTGTCCTTTTAGCCTAGTTGCATATATTTTAAAACCAAAACCGTTTAAAAAATTTGCCAAGGCTTCAACTTCTTTTGGCGCAGATTTATAACCATGCGAAATCAAAATTCCTATTTTTCTAACTTTGCTAGAAGACTTGGCTTTTGAATCTAAAAAGAATGGCGAACCAACTGATTTATCTTTAGAAAATTTTTCATCAAAATAAGCATCGTAATCAGCGTTAAAAATTTCTAAATCTCTAGCATAAATTTTATCAAAAACCTTTTTACATATTTCGTCATCGGAAATTTTAACATTTCTTTTTACAATATCGTTTGCAACCTTTAACAAAGAGAACTCATTAGCTATAACTTGCAGCGTATTTTCTAATCTTATTTCATGAAAATCATAATTTTTAAGCATCAATTCTTTATTAATTTTAATCGATACTTCATCAATTATGGAAATTAAACCTTGTTTTTTTGCTAACTCAAAAACGCCATCAAATTCTTTATGAGGTTCATCGTTAAAAATTTTAAATAAATTATCTTCTAAAATACTTTGATTAATTCGATATTTACCGCTTTTTTGAATCATTGAGGCTGAAAGATAAATTATTCTTTTCAAATGAGTTATTCTGATTTTGTCAGCAGCAAAATGATATAAAACCGCACCAAAAATATGATCAAAATTTATCTCGATATCAGAGTAAATTTTTTCCATAAAATCATTGGTTAAGCTATATTTAAAATAGCGTAAAATCAGATTATTTTTTGTTTCATCTTTAATGATTGGAATTTTAGAAACTATGTCGCGAGTGGTTTTAATATATTCTTTTAAGTCGATTGGTTTTCCAAAATTAATATTGATTTCAGCGCCAAGTAAAAGATTTCCTTCAATTTCTAATTCTTCAGAAATTTGTTTTGGAATTTTTTTAATTAATC
>CAMDMO010000090.1 GCA_945902255.1 Rickettsia typhi
GGCTATTTAATTAATATTTTTGGTAAATTAGGATTGCCTTTTGCTATAGTTTTTTGCTGTATAACTTATTTAACTTTTTTGGTAATTTATGAAAAAAAATTCATTAAAAAATAAAATTCGCTTAGGAGTTAACATAGATCATGTAGCCACTATTCGCAATGCTCGCGGCGGTTCACATCCCGACCCAATTAACGCCGCAATTTTAGCACAAAAAGCAAAGGCTGATGGCATTACCATTCATTTGCGTGAAGATAGAAGACACATTCGCGATGAAGATTTAGCGCGCTTAAAAAAAGAAATAAAATTACCAATCAATCTTGAAATGGCCGCCACTAAAGAGATGTTAGAAATAGCTCTTAAAACCAAGCCTAATGCGGTTTGTTTTGTTCCTGAAAAAAGAAAAGAAGTTACTACTGAAGGTGGACTTAATGTGGTAAAATATAGTAAAAATTTAGAAGAAATGATTAAGAAAATTAAAGCGAAAAAAATTCGTGTTTCGCTTTTCGTTGATGCAAATGAAGAACAAATTTATCAGGCAAAAAAAATTGGTGCAGATATTGTTGAGTTGCATAGCGGTGAGTTTTGCCACGCTACTGGAAAACAACGCGAAATTGAATTAGCGAAGATAAAAAAATGCGCTAAATTAGCGGATGAATTAGGCTTAGAATGCCACGCCGGTCACGGACTTAATTACGAAACCGCCAAAATACTTGCTAAAATTCCACAAATTATTGAGTTGAATATTGGGCATTTTTTGATTGGTGAGGCAATATTTCACGGTCTATCAGAGGTGATTAAAAAGATGCGCAAAGCAATTGGAAGAAGGGCTTAATATTGAAAGATTAAGCCGCTGTAACAAAATCTTTCATCACTGTTTTTTTTCCGCTTTTTTCAAATTCAATTTCAAGTTTATTTCCATCAACTTCTACAACCTTGCCATAACCAAATTTTTGATGAAAAACTCTTTTGTGAAGATTGCTATTTTCTGATTTAATATTTGAAGATTTTTTTTGAATTGCCGCAGAAAATATAGAGGAATTTCCAGATTGAATATTAGAAGTTTTAGCTGGAAAAAAACTTGTTTTAGAATTTGGTTTGTAAGATTTTTTTTCGTCATCTGAAAAACTATATCCATAATTTCCATTGCTGTTTTTATGGCTAGAACCATAACTTCCGCCGCCATAGTTTGAGCCAAAAGAAACTTCTTCAAAACTAATTTCTTCCGCTGGCAATTCTTTAATAAATCTAGAAGGAAGGGAATTTTGATAATCACCAAAAACATATCTGGTTTTAGCGTAAGTTAAGTAAAGATTTTTTTTAGCGCGAGTAATTGCAACATAAAGCAATCTTCTTTCTTCTTCAACGCCGTTGCGCTCTTCAACCGATCTTGAGCTTGGAAAAATTCCGTCTTCTAATCCAGGAATAAAAACTAAATCAAATTCTAAACCCTTTGCGGCATGCACTGTCATTATATTTACAGCGTCTTGAATTGATTTATCATCTTTTGCTTCAACCAAAGAAACATATTCTAAAAACTCAACTAAAGAAGAAAATTCATCCAAACTTCTTACAAATTCTTCAATATTTTCGATTCTTCCTTGTGCTTCTAAACTATTTTCACTTCTCCACATTTGCACATAACCAGACTCTTTCAAAATAACATCAGCAATGTCGGAAAGTTTACTATTTTCAAGCATTTTATTCCATCTATCAATTGAATCGACTAAGAATTTTAATGCATCTTTTGCCTTTCCCTTTAATTCATTTTGTTCAATAGAATTTTTTATTGTCTGAAATAAAGAGCTTTGATCTGCCTTCGATTTTTCGTAAAGATTATTTATAGTTCCGTCTCCAACTCCGCGTTTTGGAACATTGATAATTCTGCTTAAAGCCAAATCATCATTAGGATTTGCGACCACTCTTAGATAGGCAATTGAGTCACGAATTTCCATGCGCTCATAAAATTTTAAACCGCCAATCACGCGATAAGGAAGAGAATTTTGCATAAAAGCCTCTTCAAATGATCTGGTTTGATAGCCAGCGCGAACTAAAATTGCGACATTTGAAAGCTTTACTTTGCCAGAAGAAAAATTACTTCTTATTAAAAGCGATATTGTTTGCGCTTCAGTTCTATCATCATAAAAGGAAATTACTTTTACCTTTTCACCAACTTTTTCAGCGGTCCATAAAGTTTTACCGTGACGCTCTTTATTATTTGATATTACGGAATCAGCAGCTTTTAAAATATTTCCACTTGAGCGATAATTTTGTTCAAGCCTTATAACTTGCGCATCTGCAAAATCTTTTTCAAAGCGTAAGATATTGGCAATATTAGCTCCGCGCCAACTATAAATTGATTGATCATCATCGCCAACGCAGCAAATATTTTTATGAAGCGCTGCTAAATGCAGCAACCATTTATATTGCCCATTATTCGTATCTTGATATTCATCTACTAAAATATAGCGAAATTTATCTTGGTAATAACTTAACACTTCCGGCGCTTTAGAAAAAATTTCTAAATTATATAAAAGTAAATCGCCAAAGTCGGCAGCATTCATGCTTTTTAAGCGATATTGATAAGTTTCATAAACTTCACGCAGCTTGGGAAGAGAAGGGTCTGATGATATGTTGAATTTTGCCGAAGTTATATCCTGATCTTTTAATCGAGAAATTTTATTTAGATAATTTTTTGCCGGAAATTGTTTTGGATCAATGTTAAAATCAGCAATGATTTGTTTTAACAATCTTAACTGATCGTCAGAATCAATAATTGTAAAATCATTTCGCAATCCCACTAATTCAGCATGTCGACGCAAAATTCGTGAAGCGATAGAGTGAAAAGTTCCAATCCATAAATTATTAACATGATCACCAATAATTTCGCCGATTCTTTTTTTCATTTCAGCGGCAGCTTTATTGGTAAATGTAACTGCAAGAATTTGTAATGGTGATGCAAGATTGGAATTTACGATGTGAATTATTCGAGAAGTTAAAACTTTAGTTTTTCCTGTGCCAGCTCCTGCCAATACTAATAATGGTCCATCAGTTTTTAGAACAGCTTCTTTTTGCGGAATATTTAGACCTTCAATTAGCGACATTTAGTAAAGTTTTTATTTATGAATATTGGTAGCTATAGCATACTAAACTAATCTTGCATATTTTTAGCGAAGAAGTTTTGAGAAAAAATTGCGACGAAGAATATAAGCTGTATCAAGTGATACAGCTTATATTCTTCGTCGCAATTTTTTCTCAAAAATTCGAAGTTAAAAATATGCAAGATTAGCTTAGTATGCTATAAGCGCGACTTTGTGAATTTCGCGCTTAGTTTTTGTTTTTAATAGAACTCTACCTCGCCTGTCATCACATTATACATTCCACCGATGATTGCAATTTCTTTTGCCTCAAGCATTTTTGCAATAATAGAGCTTCTTAGAACAATCTCTTTCATTACCAATTTAACATTTAGAGCCGCTACATTTTCAACGAATTTTTCATTACTAGAATCACGATTATGATCAATAATCTTTTCCGCCTCAATTGCCGGATTAATTTTGTGTAATAATCCACTTAAATTGCCCATTTCAACATGATCGCAAGCGCCTTTAATTGCACCACAGCCACTATGCCCAAGAACCATGATTAATTTTGCCTTCATAACTTTGCAGGCAAATTCCATACTGCCTAAAATATCATTATTTAGAATATTTCCAGCAATACGACAGCTAAAAATATCGCCCAAACCCTGATCAAAAATTAGCTCAGCAGAAGTTCTAGAGTCAATACAGCTCAACACAAAAGCAAAGGGATTTTGCTCGCCAGAAGTTTCGTTAACTTGACTCAATAAATTACGATTAATGTTCAAGTTTCCAACAAATCTTCTGTTTCCTTCCTTTAGCAACTCAATCGCTTTTTCTGGAGTTAAATCGTGCTGCCTTTCTTTACTAATTGCAGAAATATAATGCTTCCTGCTCACTGGTCCTCTAACCTCAAGATTAATTTGACGAGATTTTGAATTTACCTGAAAATCATCAATAATTTCAATTACATCATGATGAATATATTTTGAATTAGTTCCGTCAATTACAACTCTAGAACGATTTGGAATATCTTTCAAAAGCTGTAAAATTGTACCCTTATTTAAAAAAGAAATTATTTCAGCAAGTTTAATTAGATGCTCTTTATTCTTGCCGCTTTCATCTATAATTCTGTGATAAGAGTTACGAAAATTATTATATAAAACAAAATAAATCGCGACCACCATTCCCATTCCAACACCTTTTAAAAGATCGGTGAAAAGCATTCCGATAATTGTAGTTATGAATGGCAAAAATTGCTCCCAACCTAAATCATAAATTTCTTTAAAAATTTTTGGCTTAGTTAGTTTATAACCTACAAATAAAAGCACGCAGGCAAGACTAGCCAATGGAATCATGTTCAACAGACCCGGAATTGCCAATGCGGCAAGCAATAAAAAGAAACCATGTAAAATTGTAGAATCTTTGGTTTTAGCACCAAAAGACGCATTAGCACTGCTTCGCACAATAACTTGCGTAACTGGCAATCCTCCAATTAATCCGCAAACAATATTACCAATTCCTTGCGCTTTTAGCTCAAGATTGGTTGGCGTTACTCTTTTATATGGATCAATTTTATCAATCGCTTCAACACTTAAAAGCGTTTCAATACTTGCAACAAAAGCGATTATTAAAGCCATAAAATATATTTTTGGATTTAATAATTGATGAAAATCAGGCGTGATAAAATTTGCAAAAAATCCACTAAAACTTGATGAGACTGGAATATTAACAATTTGCTTTTGTGTTAATTGAAATGGCAGAATATCCATCTGGATTAAATTATAAAAAATAATTCCAGCAGCAACCACAACAAGTGGCCCCGGAACTATTTTTAAAGCTTTAATTTTGTTTGATAAAACCTTTTCCCATAAAATTAAAATAGCAATCGACACTAATGAAATCAAAACTGCCGCCAGAGTAATTCCACTAAAAATTCTCTCTAGCTCCAGAAAAAACATTTGTCTATCCTGTCTATCAAAAGCAATATCAGCCGGATTATTTTCGTCATATCCCAAGGCGTGAGGAATTTGCTTTAAAATAATAAGCAGACCAATGCCCGCAAGCATTCCCTTAATTACAGAAGAGGGAAAATAGTAGGCAATTGAACCGCATTTTAAATAACCCAAAATAATTTGAATCATTCCCGCAAGAACCACTGCCATCAAAAACGCTGAGTATGATCCGTCTAGCGCAGCTATATAACCAAAAACAATTGTTGCCAAACCTGCAGCTGGACCACTAACGCCAAGGGGAGAATTACTAATATAACCAACAACAATTCCTCCAACAATTCCAGAGATTACTCCAGCAAATAGTGGCGCCCCTGAAGCAAGAGCAATTCCTAGACACAAAGGCAGAGCAACAAAAAAGACCACAATACTTGCTGGCAAATCGCGCTTAATATTACGAAAGATTATTTTCATAGTTTATAATTTAATTTATTAAAAAGATTTTTTTTAAGAACCCGTCCTAAAGCAAACTATGAGACTTTCGCAAAATTAGGATTTTTCGAGGAATTTTGAGTTTTACTAAATTTGTGAGAAGGTAAGCGTATTAGATATACGAGCTCTCGAGCAAATTTAGTAAAACTCAAAATTACCGAAAAAGACAATTTTGCGACAGTCTCACTATGAAAAATTTGGTGGGGGCGTTATAACTCCAACAGCAAAACTCAATGGGGTTAAATAATTTTTATTATCAATATTTTTTGAGATATATTTTGAGGTAAGAAATTCAAATGCGCTGTGATTAGCAACTTCAAAATCTTCTGATTCTAAATTGTTTTTTGATGGCACTTCTTCCTTTTCAAAAGAAGCCATTGGAACTTTTTTATAAGCAGCTATCGAGCTCTGAAAGTTCCACAATAGACCGATGGAGATTAATATGATTATTAGTGATTTCATTTATCTTAATTAGTTAAAAACTTGGTTATTTTTAAATTCTATTTTTTTGATTAAAAAAAACAAGTATCTCAAGCAATATGAAGGCTCATTTCCATCCAGTTAAAGTAACAATTTCAAAACTGGCTTTCACTTCTTTATTTTCAAGCCCATATAACCTTTGATATGTCTCACAAAATTTTGCCAAAAATCTTTTTGAAATAAATTTCTTTGAACGAGAAAAAAGTATATTG
>CAMDMO010000091.1 GCA_945902255.1 Rickettsia typhi
ATAGCGGAAATTGCAGCAAATAATAAACAAATTTTAGCCGATAAAAACGCTTTAGAAATATCAGAAAAAACAAAAACAGAAAATAATTTTGATAAAAAATTATCTTATAAACTAAAATTCGAGCTCGAAAAATTACCGCAAAAAATTGAAAATTTAGAGAAAAAAATTCATGAATTAAGTGAAGAATTAAGCTCCAGCGAAGATAGAAATTCCGCAAATTTAGCGCATATCGCTATGGAAATTGCTAAATTTCAGAAAGAGTTAGATAGGCTAGAGGAAAGATGGCTTGAGTTAGAAAGCATGAAATAACTTTATTTCAAATTCTTTATTACAAACTCTTCAAACGAATTAACCGCCGCATTGTCATTTTTATGTTTAAGCAATGAAAAGTGACTATCTTTAAGTTCTGGCAAAAGATGTGATCTGATGATTTTAATTTCCGGCGGAATAATTGTATGTGGAAAAACCGTAATTCCAAGACCAGCTCTAAGTGCCGCTATTTTTCCTGCATAACTATTACTAGAAAAAGCCAAGCGCCATTTGATTCTTTTTTTATCAAGTGCAGCTATTGCTTTTTCGCGATAAAGACAGGGCTTTGGGGAAAGAATTAAAGGAATCGCTTCATCTTTTTTTATTAATCTTGAATCTCCCGCCCATTCCAGTTTTTCTGAAAGCAATTCTAATTCGTTATTAAACTCGTGAGGTGGTTTCATTTTAACAACCACCAGATCAAGCTCTTTATGCTTGAATTTTTCATATAAATTAAGAGTCAAATCGCATTCTATATTAAGTAAAATTTTAGGATGTATTTGGGAAAATTCTCGCAAAACATCATAAAGAAACACGCTGGCAAAATCTTCTGGAACGCCAAATTTCACCTCCCCTTTCAGCTCGGGCTCTTTAAAGCAATCTATTGCTTCGCGGTGAAGCGCAAATATCTGCCTTATATATCCTAAAAAAATCTCACCTTCATTAGTTAAAGAAAATATTTTGCCTCTCACAAATAGTTGCTTTCCAACAAAATTTTCTAACTTGGCAATTTGCTGACTAACTGCTGATTGAGTTCTGCTAACTTGAATAGCTGCTTTCGTAAAACTTCCTGTGTCCGCAACCGCGATAAAGCATTGTGCTGATATAGTGTCGATAGCCATAAGGTTTTCTAATATTAGTTATAAGAATTATGAGTTTTACTATTATAGTAAGAAAAGCTTATATAATCAACAATTAATATAAACATTTCTAATAACTAAATTTGGCAAGAAAATATGGATTCTCTTTTTTATATCGACGGTTTGACAAAAGTTGTAATTTTCCTAATCACTTTCATCGGCTTAGTTGTGGCACTTTTTGCCAAACAATATCTAAAAGGCGATTATATGTATGGTCGTTTTTTCTTCTCACTTCCTCTGATTATTTTATCGGTAATAATAACGGTATCGGCCAACAATATTTTTCTTTTTCTGACTTCTTGGTTTTTAAGTAATGCAATATTGGTTGCGATGATGATTCACAAACCAAATTGGAAAGCAGCTTTTGCATCTGGAAAATTAGCAGCAAAAAATTTTCTGATTGGATTTTGCTGCTTAAGCCTTGGACTAATTTTGCTCTATCACCAAACAGGTCAAACTTCAATTCAATCTATCCTCGCTTTTGAATATGAAGATCAAACACGGCTAACAATCACTTTGTTGCTAATCTTGGTTGCGGCAATGACGCAATCAGCAATTTACCCCTTCAACTCTTGGCTAACTAGCTCGCTTAATTCTCCAACTCCAGTATCAGCACTTATGCACGCCGGCCTGGTAAATGGCGGCGGAATTTTACTGGCACGCTTTGCGCCGCTTTATCTTAACTCGCCAAAAATTTTAACTCTCATTTTTGTCATCGGAATTTCGACGGCGCTGATTGGAACATTTTGGAAGTTAATACAAAGCAATGTCAAAAGCATGCTCGCTTGCTCAACGATTGGCCAAATGGGATTCATGATTGCGCAATGCGGTCTGGGTTTATTTCCTGCGGCAGTGGCGCACTTATTTTGGCACGGCTGCTTTAAATCTTATCTCTTTTTAACATCAGGCTCGGCAGCGCAAGAAAAGAAGTTTAATCTCGAATATCCGCCAAAATTAACTTCCTTCGCATCGGCTTTAATTTGTGGAATATTTGGGATTTTAGCTTTCTCAATAATCGCAAACAAAACCCTTTTTTCACTTGATAGCAACTTGGTCTTGATCGTTGCGGCTTTTATTGCGGCAACTCACTTTGCCCTAAATCTTTTAAGAGAAAAGCCACTAAAGAATTTGGTAATAGCAATAATTTTAACCTCGACTTTCGGGGCTTTGTATGGAAGTAGCATTCACATCATTGAATCTCAATTGTCGCTCAAGTACCTCTATCATCCACAGGCTCTGAATTTTTTTCACATAGCTGTAATTTGCATCTTTATCTCGCTTTGGTTGGGAAGGCTGTTTTTACAAAATCCTAAGAAAGAGAAGCATCGCCTGATGGCGATTCACTACATAAAAATGATTTATGTCAAAGCGCTAAATGCCAGCCAGCCAGTTTCAAACACTATTACAGCTAATCGTAATCAATATAAATCATAGGGGAAATATGACAAATTCGCTTCAAATGAAAAAACAGAATCATCAAGAAAATCACGAAATTGAAAATCTCTCAAAAGCTGCTTGGAGCAAGATGGCGCCGTTTTGGCCGCTAGAAAATCTTATCGCCTGCAACCCGCTGCAAGGATTTGAGAATTTGCCTTTTGAAGAAGCTTTAAAAAAAGCCTCAACTCATTTCGAGCAATCAAATTTACCCGAAGAAATCGAAGAAATAAATCGTCAAACCATTAAATGGTGTCAGGCCTTCTTTGACCAAGGTCAATCAACAATCAAAATGCCAAATCGCCATTTGGGATTTTATCAATCTTGGCTGCAGCTTGCTCAATTTGATGATAAGATACACAAAAATTCTGCTGACAGAATTAATGAAATAAACTCAATGCCGCTTTCACCAAAAGAGGCAATAATTGAATGTTTAGAAAGATTAAAAATATCAAAAAACGAGCAAGAAAAATTTCTAACTCTGGTGCTAACAACTCTTCCTGGCTGGGCGTCTTATGTGAAATATCTTGGGGAGTGGAAATGCGAAGAAGCAGAATTTAACAATAACCAAATTGACTATCTGGCCATAAGATTAGCGATCACTCTTTTGATTTGGGGTGATGCAAAGTCTTTGCTTTTATGGCATCAAAATATCGCGCCACAACAAAAGCCAGGAATACAAATGCTGGCAATTAATAAAAATGAAAAAATTTACCAAAAAGATTTAGTTCAAAAGCTGCTGATCTCGTCAAAATCTAAATCAGAAGAAAATATAAAAACTCCCGATGCGCAATTTGTTTTCTGTATCGATGTTCGCTCCGAGCCAATGCGCCGCGCTTTAGAATCAAAAGGAAATTATGAAACTTTTGGATTTGCTGGTTTTTTTGGAATTGCCGCAACAATAGAAAATCAAATTAGCAAAGAATCTTATTCTTCTTGCCCAGTTTTGCTAAAACCAAAACATAAAATAGTTGAACAATCTTCATTTTCGGAATTGGAGTTACAAAAAGAAATTGAGAGATTCAAAAAATTTGGCATCGTAAAAAAATTCTATCAATCGCTTAAATATGGATTCACGACGCCATTTGTTCTAGCTGAAGCAATTGGAGTGTGGAGCGGTGGCTGGATGGCTTTTCACAGCGTTGCGCCAAAATCGGCAAATAAAGTAAAGAAAAAATTAAATAATCACAACGGGCGCGGTTCCAAAACCGTTCCTTTTCTTGAAGGTTTAAGTTTGGAAGATCAGTTAGCTTCCGCGAAGGGCGCTTTAGCAACAATGGGGCTTACTTCTAATTTTGCTCCAATTGTTGTTTTATGCGGACATGGAAGTACGACAGAAAATAATGCTTACGCTACAGCTCTTGATTGTGGAGCTTGTGGTGGTCGTCACGGCGGAAGTAATGCAAAAATATTAGCTGCGATTTTGAATAATAAAGAGGTGCGCAAAGGATTGGAGAATCATTCAATATTTATTCCTGCCCAAACAAAATTCATCGCAGCACAGCACAACACAACAACTGATCATATTGAGTTGCACGCTGAAGAAAAAACTTTGGATTTAGAAAAATTAAAACTCGATTTAAAAGCGGCACAAAAAATAAACAGCAAATGGCGCTCAAATAAAATGGGGCATAGTGTTTCTGAAGAAGAATCTGTCAGCCACGTTGAAAAGCGCAGTGTAAATTGGGCCGAAACTCGCCCAGAGTGGGGCTTGGCTCGCAACGCCTCCTTCATTGTTGCCAAACGCGATTTGACAAAAAATATCGATCTTGATGGACGCTCATTCCTACATTCTTACGACTGGCAGCAAGATGAGGATGGAAGCGCTCTAAATTTAATTTTAACCGCACCAATGGTTGTTGCGCAGTGGATTAACAGCCAATATTTATTTTCAACAATAAATAATGTTTCCTATGGAAGCGGCAGTAAAATAACTCAAAATATTGTCGGAAAAATTGGTGTGATGCAAGGAAATGGCAGCGATTTAATGCATGGACTTCCTCTGCAATCACTTTTTAGCAAAGATACTCAAGCTTATCATCAACCATTGAGATTAACTACAATTGTTCACGCCCCAAAAAAATTGATTGATAACACAATATATAAAAATAAAATTTTGCAAAAACTATTTGGCAATAGTTGGGTTCATATTTTTTGCTTAGACCCAATAAGCAGTAAGGTTTATTCACTTACAAGAAACTTAACCTGGAAAGAATATCAATAACAAATAGACCAAAATGACCAAAGTTAGTTCAGTAAAATTTAGTGAAAATGGCAACGACAAAACTGAAAATCTAAAAATTTTACCATTCATAAAAAAGATTCTTTTTACTGAATCTTCATTTTTTTGGATGAGTGCAGTTTACGGACTTGCGATCAGCTTTCTTTCGCTTGCAGTTCCGCTCTCTGTGCAATTTCTAATCAACTCCGTCTCATTTACAGCATTAATTCGCCCAACCTTTGTTTTGGGGGCTGTGCTATTAGTTTTACTGATTTTTTGGGCCACTTTAAACGCTCTGCAATTTTTTGTGACTGAAATTTTTCAGTCGAGATTTTTTGCCAGAATTACTTCTGAAGTGACGATTTTACTTTTAAAATCAAAGCAGCAAAACCCAGAAAAAAGAGAAATTGTAAACCGCTTCTTTGAAACAATTACGATCCAAAAAACCATTCCAAAATTTTTAACAAAAACCCTCTCCACAATTTTACAAGGTGCGGTTGGCTTGATTGTGGTTAGTTTTTATCATCCAGTATTTTTTCTTTTTAGTTTAGCAATTGTGATTTCTTTATGGTTAACTTGGTCACGCTTTTACAAAAAAGCTGTTATTAACTCATTTGCCAAAAGTCAGGCCAAATATGATATTGTTAAATGTTTTGAAGAGATCGAAGAAAATAGCGCTTCTGCCAATTATGATATTGAGCAAAAAATTAATTCTCTTACCGGAAATTATTTACAAGACCGCAAATCGCGTTTCAGAAGCTTATTTTCTCAAGTGATTTTATTGCTTACGCTTTATGCAGTTGCCAGCGTCTCACTTCTTGTAATTGGTGGTTGGCTTGTTTTGAAAGGCCAGTTAACCATTGGTCAATTGGTTGCAGCAGAATTAATTTTATCAGCTCTGCTTTACAATTTTTCACAACTTGGTCGCGATTTAGAAAATTTTTACGACCTCGCCGCTTCATGTCAAAAATTGTCAAAATTTTATAATTTCTCTATTGAGAAAAAAGATTTTGAGCCATTCACAAACTTTAATAATATCAACACTCCAAAACCTCTAAAAGTTTTACCAAAAATCATTTTGGTTTTTTTAAGCTTAACAATTTTAATTTTAACGCCATGGCAGCAAACCTCTAAAGGTTTTGGACATATTATTGCAAGCGATCCAAATCACCGCGCTCAAAATATCAGTGCGCCAATTAATGGTCGAATTAAGAAGTGGTATGTAAAAGACGGATCTGTTGTTAAAAAAGACGATAAATTAGTTGAAATTGTTGATAATGATCCACTGATTTTAGAAAGAATAAAATCGGAACGCGACGCTAAGAAGCGCAAATTTCAGGTAAGTCAAATTGCTTCTCAAACCTCTAAACTAAAC
>CAMDMO010000092.1 GCA_945902255.1 Rickettsia typhi
GATAGTTTTGCGGACTGTTTAAACTCGTGTTTTAAAAACACGGGTAGGTTTTATTGCGTGATTAATAAAAATTAACTTAAAGCATTAGCTTTTTTCGGCGTCATCCCCGCGTAGGCGGGGATCCAGCCGTGACATTCGTAGCTAATGCGTGGATCCCCGCCTACGCGGGGATGACACTGAGAAGAAAAATTAGTTAAGAAAAGAGCTCACGGCTATTGAGTTTTTTTCTTAGGCACTGTTAACAAAGCTGACCCGCAGCCAAGCTGCAATCAAAACACTATTTCTTATTAACTAATTCTTTTTCATCCTTAACCACTTCAGCAATATAGCTTTTTAAAATCTTAATCACTACACCACTAGCAATTTCAAGCTCAAATTGACCATCTTTTTGATTAACATCTTTTATAGTGCCAATAATTCCACTATTAGTAATAACTTTATTTCCAATTTTTAAATTATTTATAACAGCTTGAAGTTCTTTCATTTTTTTAGTTTGAGGACGCACAATTAAAAAATAAAAAACTGCAAAAATTAAAACCAATGGAGCGAGGCTCATAAAAGAAAAATCTTGTTGAGGAGCTGCAACATTAACAACATCAGCAGCTTGAGCGATAGCATTATTTATAAACATTTTTTTATAATTATTAAATTAATATAAGAAACTATTAGAAGCTTCTAATCACTTTTAAGTAAAAGCTCTTTAAGTTTAGTAACATCGGCACTTTTTTGTTCCGGCGTTATTTGTTCTGGATTATTTGGGTCAGGCATTGCGTTAAAATTTGGCGGAATAATCAAAGGATTATCGCTGAGTTTTTTACTGCAAGAAATAGCAAATAAAGCCAAAATTACGGTAAATATTTTAAGAATTTTTATCATTTTTTACTTTTATTTGGTGATTTGCTAAAGATTAAATCATCAAAAACTAAAATTGCCACTCCAATAAACACTGAAGAATCAGCTAAATTAAAAGCTGGCCAGTGATATTGAGCTATATGCAGATCTAAAAAATCTGCCACCGCGGCATTTTGAAAGCGATCGATCACATTACCAAGTGCTCCACCAATTATTAAGCCAAGCGCATAGGAAAAATGTGGTTTTTGATTTTTATATAACCAAATTACCAAAATTACCAAAATTAAAGACTGAACTAGGCAAAAAATAATTTGACTATTTTCAACACCACTAAACATTCCAAAGCTCACACCATGATTCCAAACGCGAATCAAGCTAGAAAAATCGCATATTTTAATCTCAGGATTTTCAATATTTTGATCTAGAGCAATTTTATCTAAAATTGCAAAAATAACCCTTTTACTCAACAGGTCAAAAAACATTACAACAATAGCAATCGCAATACCTAAAAAAAATAATTTTTTCTTATTTAAAAAAGAGATGTTAATCATTACTATGACTTTGATTGATTAAAAAAAATTAAAAGCCCACATATACTAGCATCAGTTTACAAGTTAAACACTAAACTTTAAAGAAAAATATTATGAAAATTATTTTCATGGGCACTCCTGAATTTTCTTGCCCAACTTTAGAAAAGTTGCTGCTTGATAAAGCATTTGAAATTGTTGCTGTATATAGCAGAGAGCCGAAAATAGCTGGTCGCGGACAAAAAGTAACTAACTCACCAATTCATAATTTAGCACTAAAACATGGTTTAAAAGTTATTACCCCAAAAACTTTAAAAAATTCTGACATACAACAAGAATTTATAAATTTTAATGCTGATGCTGCGGTAGTAGTGGCTTACGGACTTATTTTGCCACCAGAAATTCTAGCTGGAACTAAATTTGGCTGCATCAATATTCATCCATCTTTATTGCCAAGATGGCGTGGAGCCTCGCCAATACAGCGCCCAATAATGGCAGGAGATCAAGAAAGTGGTATTACAATTATAAAAATGGATAAAGGTCTTGATAGTGGCGATATGATTTATCAAGAAAAAATTTCACTTTCATCAAATGAAAATTACAAAAATCTTGCTCATAAATTTTCTTTAATGGGGGCGGAAATTTTAATTAAAACTTTAAAAAATCTTCGTGACAATAAATGTGTTTTAATCAAGCAGGATGAAGCTTTGGTAACTTATGCTAAAAAAATTGAAAAAGAAGAATCTATTATAAATTGGAATTTACCTGCGGTTGAAATTGACAGAAAAATTCGTGGATTATGCGGTTCAATGGAAGCAAGTTTTTTTTATAATGATGAAAAAATAAAAATTTTTACTGCAGAAATTTCTAGCGAAAATTCTGGTAAAAAATCAGGAGAAATTATTAATGATAGTTTTTGGATTCAATGCCTAGAAGGTCAAATTAGACCTTTAATTTTACAGCGCGCTGGAAAAAGCGCGATAGAAATTAAAGAATTTTTGCGTGGATTTAAAATAGAAGTTGGAAAGGTTTTACTTCACAGCAATTAACTTTCTACTTTAATCATTTTTGATAATTTACTGTTAATTTTGTGCCATTCTCTGATTGGTAAAGCTGGAATTCCAGCAACTGCCTGCATCGGCTCAACATCTCGCATTAAACCACTCATTCCGGCAATTTTAACGCCATCACCAATTGAAATATGTCCACTAATATTAGACCCGCCGCCAATTTGAACAAAATTACCAATTTTTGCACTTCCAGCAATCGCGCTACACCCCGCAATTACAGTGCCTTTTCCAATAATAACATTATGCGCAATTTGCACAAGATTATCTAGCTTTGCGCCATCGCTAATTATAGTATTTTCAATTGCACCGCGATCAATACAGCTATTGGCGCCAATCTCAACAAAATTACCAATTTCAACTATTCCAAGTTGTATAATTTTATGATTAATTCCGGCATCGTGAGCAAATCCAAAACCATCTTGACCAATTTTTACACCATTGTGAATAATGCAATTTGAGCCAATTATTGCGAAAGAAATAACGGCAGAAGCGTTAATTACGCAATTATCACCAATAACACATCCATCCATAATTGAAGCGCTTGGACCAATAAAACAGTTTTCGCCAATTTTAACATCTTTACCAATATAAGCATTCGGCGTAATTCTTGTGCCTTTGCCAATTTCGGCAGTTGGATGAATCAGCTTTCCATTTATAAATTCAATAGGTTTTTCTTCATAAAAACTTTGTGCAATTTTTGCATAAGCAAAATATGGGTTTTTATGAACTAAAACAGTTATATCTATAGGGGATTTTTCTACATATTTTTCCCCAATAAAACAAAATCCCGCTTTTGAATCAATAAATTTTTGAAAATATTGACCAGAATTTAAAAATGATATTTCGCTTTTATTTGCCTCATCAAGAGTGGCAATGTTGGTAATTTTTTTATCTATATCAACCTCTCTAACCAGCTTTGCACCAGTGATTTCAAGCACTTTTCCTAAAGGTAAAAATTCGGATTTTTTGTTAAAAAATTTATTTCTTTGCATTGGTTGTAAAATAATTAATTTTGAATGGCTTTGAAATTCTTACCCAAAATCTCAAACTGGGCGGAGTTTGTAACTCCGCCCTCATACTTCATGCAATGCTTGAAATAGGCATGAAAGTGTGGGCGCGGTTAGTAAACCACGCCCAGCGCTGGGTTTTTTAGAAAGTGTCTCAAGTTAAGCCGCCGCACCTTCTTGCGGCTTATGCTGTAAAGCTTTAAAATAAATCTCAGAAATATATCTTCTTCCCTTACCACCTCTTTTTAGCTGAACCACAACATCAACCACATTTTTAATATAAGAAGTAATTTCTGTTGGAGTCATTCCTAGTCCTGCTTGCATCACCATCATTTTGAGCTGTTCTAGAGCCATTTTTGGAGTATCGGCGTGCAATGTTGAAATTGATCCTGGATGACCAGTATTAATAGCGCGTAAAAAACTGAAGGCTTCCGAACCGCGCAATTCACCCACAATAATTCTTTCAGGACGCAACCGCAAACAAGCTTCGATTAAATCTTGAGTGGTAACTTTTGCTCTGCCTTGCGCACCTTTTGAAGCTAGTAAATGCACTCTATTTGGATGAGATGTTAAATCAATTTCTCGAGCATCTTCTACCGTGATTAGTCTTTCATCATGAGGAATTGCGCGAATCATCGCATTGGTAAAAGTAGTTTTACCGGTTGAAGTACCACCTGAAATAATTATATTTTTCTTATATAAAACTGATCTTTCTAAAAAATCTTTTATGCGATTTAGCTTTAATAATTTAGCTAAAATTAAATCATTTTTATCTTCAACTTCACCAACCGAAGTTGTGTCAAACATTCCCATTTTATCATAATCATCTAAACTCCATTTTAAGCTGGAAGGTTTCCTGATTGACATAACCACCGCGTCATGCTCGCAGGCTGGTGGGAAAATAACTTGAATACGAAAACCGTTTGGTAATGTCGCTGAAAGTAACGGTTCTTCTTCACTTAATCTTTGTTCCGTTGACTGCGCTACAAGCCTTCCCAATGACTTTAAATGCTGCAAATCAAAAGATGGCAATTCCTCGCGCATCATGTCTCCCTTCATTTCAATCCAAACTTCATGAGCTCTGTTAATTGAAACTTCGTTTACACCATCGCGATCAAGAATCTGTTTTAAAGGTAATAAGTAGGAATCTAATGCCGCAATACTCATATATAATTTCTTTTAAAACGAAAATAAAATTCCAGTTAAAAATACGTAACCACTATTATCTCTAAGCTGCGTTTGGTTAGCAGCAACATCTAAAGCTAGAGTTTTATTTGACTTAAAGGCAAATTTTGTAACTTCAAAATAAGGCATCAAATCTTTTGTAAGTTTATAGTCAAGACCAAGTGAAACCGCATCATATTTATTTTTTTGAAAATTACTTTTGATACTAGTGATGCTGGCGGCAATTGGCCCAAAAGAATATGCAATTCCAAGAGTATAATAAGAAGGGTTTTTAAATTTTGTATTGTTTGTTGTGCAATTTTGAGAAGATAAATTAAGAGAAGAATTATAGTCGCAAGAATATAGGCCATTTTTTGCCTGCAAAGAGTCGGTCCAAGAGCCATAAGAAGCGCCAAAGCTAAATCCAAAATAAGTTAGAGTTGTTGCTAAATCATAAGCAAATAAATTCGCTCTACTTACGCCAGCAGCTGACTTTGAATTATTGGTTTTCCCTTTTTCTGCAGTTGCAGAAATTGCCAATCCTAGATTATCAAAATTATTAGAGTAATTAGTTCCGAAACTTAAAATATCTTGAATTCTTACAGCGTCTAAATCATGCACATTTGTTGATGTAATTCCATTATTATTACTATTTGGAGTATAACTGAAGCCCATTTGCAAACCTTCGATTCTTGGAGTGTAATAGCTAATTTTTGTCGCATCTTCCATGCCATCGAAGCTGTTATCTTTTAAAGCACGAAAATGACTGTTATTTGATCCGCTATCACCTTGCGCCAATTGATAATTATTATTCACGCCCTGCTTGTAAAATCCTTTTGCATATCCGCCGTGACCAATTGGAGATTGCGCCAACATAATAAAACGCGGCAATTTTACATTTGAACAAGCCGAACTTCCAACGCCACCATTGCAAATTGACGATGAAGAATTTGAACTATTGGCCAACATTGAATAATTAACCTGCTCAAGATATTTTCCATTAATTCCTCCGGCGGCGCGAGCAAAGCTAGCCGGACCTACTTTCATTTTTTGATTTACCGCCTGATTATTTCCAAATTCAAATTTTCCAAAAGATCCATCATAAAAAGCAAAAGCTTGATCAAGATTTGGTTTTTCATTTCTATGATCTGAATTATAATTAAACTCAACCTTTGCAACCGCTCCATATCTATCTAAATTGCCATTTTTATTATTTAGCTTAACATAAAATTGCGAATCATTTCCGATTGATTCTTTGCGAGAGTCTTTGTTATTGGTAATTCCATCTGGAAGTTTTTTTTGTTCAAAAGAAGAATTTTGATCACGAACTGCGCTTGAAAAATTAACAAATCCATTCACAACTAAAGTTGAATTTTCTGATATTTTATAAGACACAGCATCTTTAGAGGCAAAAGCCGCTAGCGGAAAAATAGTTAGAATTAAAATGGTAAAAAATTTTTTCATGAATAAAATAGTGAAGCTCTACAGGCGAATAATTAGAAATTTAAATATACACGCCATTAATACAACTCTTAAATAACATG
>CAMDMO010000093.1 GCA_945902255.1 Rickettsia typhi
AGATGGACCCCGTCATTCGACGGGGTGACAACTTAAAGACTAGGGTGACAACTTAAGACTAGGGTGACAACTTAAAACAAAGAAAATTCTAAAAAATTTATGAGATCTCATGTAACTACAGAAGCTATAGAAAAGAAAGAGAGAAGATTAATTGATGCCGCTACTAATGGCGACTTGAGAAGTGTTCAAATCTTAATTAATGGTGGAGTGAATGTTGATTCTTTTGACGCGAATCGAACTTCAGCTTTGATGTGGGCTGCTTGGAGTGGTCACATTGAAATCGTTCAATTTTTAATTGCTGAAGTAGCGAATATTAATCATGTTAACAAAGATGGTGATACGGCTTATACCTTTGCTTTTAGAAGGGATCATAACGACATCACTAAATTTTTACTTGATCAAGGAGCGATTGTAAAAAAAACTAAAGATGTAGCGACAGACTCAACAATAATTACAGATGATGCTTTTTGTGAAACATTGGCTAAAGAGATTGTAAAAAATTTTAAGGGAAGATTTTTCAAGACAGCCATTCTTTCTGCTCCAATAAGAACAAAAAGAGTGGAAAAAAATGGCTTATCAATGGATGCCAGCCTGATATTTCTTTCACTTGCTAAGAAGTTTAGTGAATGGCAAATTCAAGAGTTTTCCGATCGTAATCTGTTGGCTTTTAACAGAGGAGATCCTACTCAAGATGATTCAAGAGTGTTAAAGTTATATCTTAGAAATTTAGAAATTTTTAAGAAAAAATTAATATTGAGTATAAAAGCAAAGTTCAGAGAGCCAACAAAGCATATCAACATGTCTGAAGAGGCATTCAAAATTTTGAGTGATATCGATCCTTTACTTATAACAGATATCAAGACTCCAATTCATAAATCGCTTTCTATCTCTATGATAAGATATTCATCATTTGGGGATGTAAAAAGACTAGTGTTTTGCGGTGATGATGAAGTATCTCCCTATTATGATTTTGGTAGAGATCTTTCTTTCAAGGAATATTTTATACATGGGAAGCGCTTCAGTGGCATTGGATTTTTGGAGCGTAAGCGCAATTATGATATTTTTAGTGGTTGCGGTAGAAGTTGGTTTTTTGGTGATTTTGTTGACGGTGTTTTAATAAAAGGAAAAGGCATTATCGAATACCCTAATGGCACAATATACGAAGGTGAGATCGAGAATAATTATCCTTGCGGAAAAGGTACGGTTATTCTTTCTTCTGGCTTAGTCTATAAAGGTAATTTCACGATGAATGAAATAAGGATTAGAATAGAGGAGGCAGAAATGGGGGGGGGGGGAATAAAAGCAAGATATAGCATTACAGAAGAAGGAGTATTTATCATTTGTGATAATGGTATTTCTACATCTAAAGCACTTGTACCATTTTACACAAAAGATACTCCCGAAATTAGCTCTAATAGAAGTGGCGCTATCATATATGAAGATCGATCCGTGTACTCTGGTGATTTTGTGATGGGTGAGGATAGAGAAGAAAAGCCTCACGGAAAAGGTTTCATAGCTTTCTCTGACGGCACCAGATATGATGGTTATTTTGCAATGGGTCTGTTTCATGGGGATGGCGCTATCACTTTTTCTGACGGCACCAAATATAGTGGTATTTTTGAAATGGGTCTGCTTCATGGGCGTGGCTATGTCACTTTCCCTGATGGCAGTGTATTTGAAAGTGATTTTGAAAATGGTTTGCTTGACGGAAAAAATATTCTAGAAAAAGATATTCTACGGTATTATAAAAAGATGAGTCATAAAAATATAACATCTGATTCAGATGCTTTAGGTGCGGCATCTGGTGAGGTAGTTGGTGATTTTATGCGAGTTGAAGATGTTCGTTCAAAAGGTCTTGGTGCTGGCAATGGTGCCACCTTAAGTAGAGGTGCTGCAAACGCGAGAAGTGGATCAGGTGTAAAATTGTTGCCACAAGTACCAACTTCAGATGTGTTAGATGCGGTGGTTGATAATTTTATGGGACTCAAAGAATTTACCATAATTTCCCCTGATGGAACTAAATATAAAGGTGATGCAATAGTTCAATTGGGACGTGGCGTTGTTACTCTTTCCGATGGTGCTAGGTATGAAGTTAATTTTAGCGATAAAGATGGTCTACTTAATGGAAGAAATTCTGAAAATGTAATAGTTGAAGGTGATAGAGCGGATTCTGAAGCTGGAACATTAGGCGTAGTCGCAGCAGCGCCATCATCGCCGGCTTTGCCACAACCCAATATGCCATTAACCTTAGCTCCTGCGGTGCCATCATCGCCAGCTGCACCACCAATCGCAGCGCCTATAGCTCCAACCGCAGAGCCATTATCAGGAAGAGGGTGCGGGACAAAATGTATTATTTCTTGAGTGCGCTTGTAAATTTTGTATCAGGCAATCAAATCAATTAAAGCAGAAAATTAAACTCTGATCTAAGTGTAATTAGTCAAAATAACTTAATCTTTTTGGTATCAATGTGAAGTTTGTTACGATATAATGCTCTAGTGAAAAATGAATCTAATACCATTTCCACTAAATGTGGTATTATTTATTGGAAATGGCATAACATAATTTACTATGATAAAAAATTTTCATCAATTTTTAGCTCGTAAACCAGATTCTAACAAAAATGATTTCGGTCATGTGTTGATTATTGGCGGAGATCATGGAATGGGTGGTGCTGTAATTATGGCCGCTGAAGCTGCTTATAGAGTTGGTGCTGGCAAGGTAACGCTTTTTACTAGAGAAGAAAATTTTAGCCCATTATTGGCGCGCTTGCCAAATGCAATGACAATTTATCCTCAAATTTTATCAGAAGAAATTTTTACAAATAAAAGTGTAATCATAATTGGTTGTGGCCTTGGCAGAGCTAAATGGGGAAGAGAGCGGTTTGAAATGGCGATGAAATCAAGCTTACCAAAAATTATCGATGCAGATGCTTTAAATATTTTAAGTGAAGATCAAAAAAATTTCGATTTATCAAATTCTATAATTACGCCGCATGTGGGCGAAGCGGCGCGTTTATTGAATATTTTACCTAGTGAAGTTCAGAAGGATCGTCAACTTTCTATAAAAAAACTTCATGAAAAATTTGGTGCAACTGTAATTTTAAAAGGAAAAGGAACTTTAATTTATAGTGGTGATATGATTGAAAAATGTTCTTATGGAAACTCTGGAATGTCTATTGCAGGGATGGGAGATGTTTTGTCTGGAATTGTTGGTGGCTTAGTTGCTCAACATTTAGATAATGAAAAAGCGGCAATTTATGCGGTGAATATTCATGCTTTTGCAGCTGATTTAGTTGCTGAAAAATATGGAGAAATTGGCATGATTCCATCTGATTTATTTAAATATATTCCGAAAATTATTAATAATAAAATATAACATATGTTTGAATTTGATCCAATATTATTAGCTAGAATTCAATTTGCTTTTACTATAAGTTTTCACATTGTTTTTCCTGCTTTTACAATAGGTTTGGCTAGCTTTCTTGCGGTTTTAGAATATAGATGGTTAAAAACTGGTGATAAAAATTTTCGAGATTTGTATAAATTTTGGATAAAAATTTTTGCAGTAGCTTTTGCGATGGGCGTTGTTTCTGGGGTGGTGATGTCTTACGAATTTGGAACTAATTGGTCTGTTTTTTCTAATCGAGTATCAAATGTTATTGGACCACTTTTTGGTTTTGAAGTTTTGACGGCGTTTTTTTTAGAATCATCTTTTCTTGGAATTATGCTTTTTGGTTGGGGAAAGGTAAGTGCTAAAATGCATTTTGCTGCTACGGTTATTGTTGCAATTGGAACATTAATTTCTGCTTTCTGGATTTTATCAGCAAATAGCTGGATGCAGACCCCACAAGGTTTTATCATAGCTTCAGATGGAATTCTTTATCCACAAAATTGGTTAGAAATTATTTTTAACCCTTCCTTTATTTATCGTTTTTTTCACATGGTAAGCGCGGCTTATTTAGCAACAGCATTTGTGGTTGGCGGAGTTGCAGCATTTTATTTATTTCAAAAAAGACATATTTCTCATGCAAAAATTATGTTAAGCATGGCAAGTCTTATGGTTTTAATTGTAGCGCCTTTACAAATTTTTATTGGCGATGCTCATGGAATTAATACCTTAAAATATCAGCCAGCAAAGATTGCGGCAATTGAAGGTTTGTGGGAAACTACGAAAGGCGCCGATCTGCTTTTATTTGCAATTCCTGACGAAGAAAATGAAGTTAATCATTATGAAATAAAAATTCCGCATTTCGCTAGTTTAATTTTAACTCATAAAATAGATGGAGAAATTAAGGGATTAAAAGAATGGAAAAAAGAAGATAGAGCGCCTGTAATGCCAGTGTTTTGGTCATTTCGTTTGATGGTTGGAATTGGAATTTTAATGCTTTGTATTGGCGTAACTAGTGCCATTCAATTTTTTCGTGGTAAAATTTTTGAGAGTCGTTTCTTACAAATTTGGTGGATGTTGATGATGCCATCTGGTTTTATTGCTATACTTGCTGGATGGTTTGTTACTGAAATTGGTCGCCAACCTTACACAGTTTATGGGGTGATTAGAACTTTGCAGTCAGCTTCTCCTGCTATTGTTGGATCACAAGTTGCTTGGTCTCTTTTCTCATTTGTTGTGATGTATGTTTTTGTTTTTGGTGCGGGAAGTTACTATATTTTAAAACTGATTTCTAAAGGAATATTTGCAAATAAAGATGAGGATTTGCCTCATATCGCATCATTTGCAGTGGCTCAAAATAACAATGGAGGTAAAAATGTTTGATTTTTCTTCAGCTCTAGATTTGCCGTTAATATTTGGAATTATTATTGCGGCAGCGATTTTTCTTTATGTTTTGCTTGATGGTTTTGATCTTGGAATTGGCATTATTTTTCCTTTTGCACCTTCGGATAAATGCCGAAATCGCATGATGAATTCAATTGCGCCCTTTTGGGACGGCAATGAAACTTGGCTAGTAATGGGCGGAGGGGGATTATTTGCAGCTTTTCCGCTAGCTTATTCAATATTATTGCCCGCCTTTTATATTCCAATAACGGCAATGTTGTTTGGACTAATTATGCGAGGCGTTGCTTTTGAATTTCGTTTTAAAGCGGAAGGAAAATATCGTAATTTTTGGGGATATATTTTTCATATCGGATCAGTTTCTGCGGCGTTTTTTCAGGGAGTAATTTTAGGCGCATTTGTTAATGGTGTAGAAGTTGATGGACATGATTTTTCTGGCTCTGCCTTCGACTGGTTGAGCGGATTTAGCGTTATGACAGGAATTGCTCTTATTTTTGGCTATGCCCTGCTTGGAGCGACTTGGCTAATTATGAAAACGGAAGATGTAACACAAAAATGGTCGCGTGAAATTGCGCCATATCTTGCAATAGTAGTGGCGGTTTTCATGACTTTGGTAAGTATAATTATGCCATTTTTAAATGAAGAGGTCAGAAATTTTTGGTTTAGTGTGCCAGATATTTATTATCTTGCCCCAATTCCTCTTTTTACATTTTTTCTTTTTGCGGTTTTATGGTTTGATTTAAAAAAACCTCACAAAGAATATCGTCCTTTTTTACTTACAATTGCTATTTTTTTGATGGGATATATCGGGATAGGAATTAGTTTTTATCCATGGATTGTGCCATTTCAATATAATATTTGGAATGCCGCTGCGTCCTCTCAATCACTATCTTTATTGTTAGTTGGAGTCATTCCATTATTGCCAATAATTTTAGGATATACCGCTTATTCTTATTATGTTTTTAGAGGCAAAACCAGTCATGAGCATTTTTATTAATTTTTTAAATCATCACCCAAAAATTAAGCAGTGGTTATGGTTTATTTTATTGTGGATTGGAGGTTTTTTAGCGGTGGCGATGATTACTTATCCAATTAAGTTTTTGGTGGGGTTTTTATAGTTTCAATGCTAATTCGGGATAACTAAATAAAAATTTACTCGCTCTAATCACCCGCCCCTTGAGGGCGGGTCGAAGAGCGAAGCGATTCGGGGAGATGAATTCTTTGTCGTTTGAATATTCAAACCTAGGAGGTCCAAATCCTAGTTGCTTGGCCCAGATGATTGCTTCAGTCTGAGCCT
>CAMDMO010000094.1 GCA_945902255.1 Rickettsia typhi
AAAATGTGGTGACAAGAAATTTATTATCTTGAATTGGAAATTTTTTAGAAGTGATTAGATCAAATAAAATTTTTGCATAACTAATGGTTGTAATTGCATAAAATATTACAATTTGGTCTATAGTTCCTACGCTTTCAACGATCATAAGAATTGAAGAGGCGACGAATAACAGGGTTAAAATTTTATTATTATATGAAAATTCTAATCTTAAAAATGAAATGAAAATGAAGGAGAAAATTATAATTCTAACCGCGAAATGACGAATTGTATTATCAATAAAAACACCAAAATCACTATAAGCAGCGTAAATTTTTGGCCACATAGGCACGACAAATTCAAAGAATTCTGGGGTGAATTTAATCATCAAGAACAAATAAAGCGATCCAACTAAATACATTATCAATTTATCGAGTTGGTAGAAAAATTTTAAATTTTTATTCTTAAAAAAATTGGCTGATTCAATAAATATAATTAAAATTAAATAATGTGGCTTAAGACATGGAATCAGGCCCATCAATAGTCCGCGATAGGTTAAATCTTGTTTTGTAAATTGTGATTTTCTTTCAAATGAATAGGAGAGATAAGGATAAAGTGCGATTAAAAGAAGGCTGGTTTTGGTGCCGAATTCTCCAATATTTAGAGCTAGGGGGCGTAAAAAAAATCCTAAAAAATAACTGATTATTATAAGATTATAGTGGGATTTGTTATCGTAGATTGTGGTTTTTTTTAGAATTTGCCCTGACCATAAAATTGATGATAAGGCTAATATGTTGATAAAGATGTCAGAGAGTATGATGGGATTGATTAAAAGCAGGTTTGAAATTTTATATTCTAATGCATATAGATAAAATGAGAGAGGAAAATTACTTTCAAAAAAATCGTAATAATATTTTTTACCATTGGCGATTTTTTTCCCTAAATCTAAATAAATTCCAGTGTCAGAGCCAATATCTAAGCTTGAGCGAATAAAAATGCTGAGTAAAAAAATTGCCGCACTAAAAAAAACTAGAAAATTTTTACTTTCGAAAATTTTTTGAATTTTATTTTTTAACATGATGTTTGGTTTTAATATTAGGTAAAAAGGGGTCTGACCCCTTTTGGGCAAAAGGGGTCAGACCCCTTTTTACTTGACATATTAGAGTCATTGCAAGAGTTTTACCATTCAAATCAAGAAATATATAACTCATTTTAAACTTGGGCTTTAAAAAATATGACAAAATCTATCACAATTGCTTATGGAGACGGAATTGGTCCAGAAATTATGGAAAGCACAATTCAGATTTTAAAAGAAGCTAAAGCTAATGTTTCATTTAATATTATTGAAGTTGGCGAGCAAGTTTATAAAAGAGGTTTTAACTCTGGTTTAATGCCTTCTGCCTGGGAAAGCCTTGCAAATACTAGAGTTTTATTAAAAGCCCCAATCACCACTCCTCAAGGTGGTGGATATAAAAGTTTAAATGTTACAATGCGAAAAAAACTAGGGCTTTTTGCAAATGTGAGACCAGTTGCGTCTTTTAGTCCATTTGTGACAACAAAATTCCCCGGAATGGATGTGGTAATTATTCGTGAAAATGAAGAAGATTTATATGCCGGAATTGAATATCGTCAAAGTGAGCAAACCTATGAATGCTTAAAGTTAGTGACTCGCCAAGGTTGTGAAAAAATTATTCGTTATGCTTTTGAATATGCAATTGCTAATGGTCGCAAAAAAGTTAGCTGTTTTTCCAAAGACAATATTATGAAAATAACCGATGGTCTTTTTCATAAAGTATTTGATGAAATTGCTAAGGAATATCCAAATATAAAAAATGAACATTATATTGTCGATATAGGAACCGCGCGCCTTGCAGCTAAGCCGGAAATTTTTGATGTGATCGTTACAATGAATCTCTATGGCGATATTATTTCTGATGTTGCTGCTGAAATTTCTGGTTCAGTTGGATTGGCTGGTTCGGCAAATATTGGAAAAGATTATGCAATGTTTGAGGCGATTCATGGATCAGCTCCAGATATAGCTGGAAAGGATATTGCAAATCCTACAGGTTTATTAAACGGCGCAATTATGATGCTGCTTCACATTGGTCAATATGAGGTGGCGAGTAAAATTAGAAACGCACTTTATAAAACTATCGAAGATGGGTTGCATACCGCAGATATTTATAATGAAAATATTAGTCGAAAAAAAGTTGGAACTAAAGAATTTGGCGATGAGGTTATGGCTAGATTAGGCGTTCAGCCAACGCAATTGCCAGTCGCAAACTTTTCATTAGAAAAAAATTCTGTACAAAAAACTTCAGACCACGCCCAGTCAAATTATGTGGAATCTAAAAGAACTTTAATTGGCTTTGATCTATTTGTTGAATGGAAAAAAGAATTTCAAGATTTGATTGATTTATTGAACCAAATGGAAAGTGAAAAGATGGAAGTGAAAATGATTAGTGCCAAAGGTTTATTATTATGGCCTCATATTGATAAGCATATGATGCCTAATTACTCTAAGGGTCAAACTATTTTGCGCTTTATTAAAAAAGGCGTAACTGGCAAATCTAGTAATGATATTATTGATGCTAATCAAACTATTTCTCATCGAGACATTATTGATATGCTTGATCATTTTATCCAAAAAGATGTTGATTTTGTAAAATATGAAGGTTTGTATTTGTTTGACGGAAAACCTGGATATAGCTCTGGACAGGGAGAATAAATAAAAATTATGAAACAAGAAATCATAGATTACGATAAGCTTTTTGAAATAGTTGAAAAAACTATTTCCAATTCTAATTTTTACTGGCAATCAATGTCTTTGATAGCCTGCTTCATCGCTTCTTATATTTTTTATCAAGTAACTAAAAAAGTGCTTTTTTCTAAAATTGCTTCAGCAACTCTAAGAAAAAATCTAGAATTTAATCGATTTGTAACGCGCTACACATCTTCACTTTTATATCCCCTATTTGCGGTTTTATTTCTATCAATTGGCCTCTCTGTTTACGCGCAATTTTTTAAAGAAACTATTTTATTTTCCACCACTTTGAAGCTGGTTGCTTTATTTTTATTTCTCAGATTTTTACGAATTTCTTCTAATAGCAGCTTTGTTGCAAACGCCGCAGGATTCTTTTTAATGCCGGCTTTGGTGTTGGATATTTTTGGATTGCTTAATTCAACAATTGAATATCTAGATCAATATGCTCTGAAGATTGGAGTTATAAGAATCTCGGTCTTTCTAATTATTAAAGCCTTCATCGTATTATTAATATTATTTTGGTTATCAAATTTAATTACCAAAAAAAGTAAATTATATATTGATGGCAGTAAAAGTATAAAATCTAGCACTAAGGGAATTATCAGTAAATTTATTGATATTTTAGTATATTCAACTGTTGTAATAGTTATTCTTAAAACCTTTGGCGTTGATATGACCACCTTTGCGGTTCTAGGTGGTGCAATTGGCGTTGGTATTGGATTTGGTTTGCAAAAAATTGCTTCCAATTTTATTAGTGGAATAATTTTGCTTTTTGAAAAATCAGTTGAAGTTGGCGATTGGATTGAAATTGAAAATGGTAATATTTTTGGAATAGTGAAGCATTTTGGTGGTCGCTATACTCTGATTGAATGTTTTGACGGTAAAGAAGTGATGGTGCCAAATGAAGATTTTATTATAGGTAAAGTTACCAATTGGACTTACTCTAATAATTTAGCTCGTATCGAAGTTAATTTTGGCGTTGCTTATGGTTCTGACTTAGAAAAAGTAAAAGAAATCGCAACTAATTGCGCGATGGAATATTCAAGATGTTTGGGTTATCCAGAAGTAGAATGTTATGTTTCGCAATTTGCTGAATATGATGTAAAATTTATTTTATATTTCTGGATTAGTGATATTACACAAGGAAGACAAGTTGCAAAAAGTGAAGTGATGATAAATGTTAGCAAAAGGTTAAGAGAAAACAATATTGTAGTGCCTCTGCCGCAAAGAGAAGTTAGGATGAATGGTTAGATAAAGAATTTCTTGAGTTTTGAAAGTCGAAGACTTTAGCTGGGCGGAGTTTGCAACTCCGCCCTTAGTTGTTCATGCTATATTTAATAATTATGATTTTTTTAAATTTTATGAAATAGTGGGTGCGGTTACAAAACACGCCCAGCGAAGTTCGTCACCTTGCTTCTATAAAGTGTCACCCCGTCGAATCACGGGGTCCATCTGGTCACAAAATCATAACTTAATTTGCCCATCCTGAAATACCTCCCCACCCCACATTACACTTGCCTCCACAAGACTTTTTAACTATCTTTTTTTACCAGAAATCGAGGGGTCACCCTTCGTTTTCTGGCAAATAAATTCAGTAAAAATTGATAGAAATCTATGCAGCCAACTAAAATTGATAATGGCAAGGTACCCCAATTTAGCACACTTTCTCCTTTCTTAAATTGATCAAAAAATCACATTTAAAACTTGTTTTAAATGTAATGAATTTAATCAATCAAATTAAGGAGAAAATTATATGCCAAGAGGAATTCCAATTCTAACAGAGGCTCAAAAACAAGAAATCATCAACGCGCTGCAGATAAAGGCGAGCGCGTGATTGATTTAGCTCGTGAATATATAAGTTGATCCAAAAATAATTTATTTACTACTTGCTTTGCTCTAGCTATATTTTATGTCAGTAATTACCCACTACTCAAAAATTAATAATAACCTATGAAAGATAAATTTTTTTTAGAACACATACAAGAGCTCTCTGGTGATAATAATACAGATGATTCTTCTAAAAGCGCTGCGCAATGGGTATTGAAGAATTTACGAATAGTTGTAAAACGAATCTCAAGAGGGGGGCGCTTTGAAAAGCAGGCAGATCTATCCCGTGATCTACTACTTGAGTCTGGGATTGAAAGAGAAACAATTGATGGTTTTTTAAAGATTCAAGCACATTTTAGTTCGGATTCAGAAATTATAACTGTTGAGGCAGCTTTATCGGAAAAAGCAACCGATGAGGAAAAAAGGAAGAATAGAAGCGAAAACTCTATTGAGATACAAAATACCAAAACAACCCTTTTGGGGCCATTAGATGAGATTGTGGCTCAAGTTAAGGAAAGAGTCAGAATAGAAGCGGAATTAATAGAAAGAAAAAGAATTTTATTACTAAAAACAAAAGACCTTCTAACTGAAGTGCCTAGCTCGTACTCAGTGTCATTGAAAAGCTTGGCGGGAGAAAAAATACCAATGCTGTATGTAAAATCAAAGCATTCTGAAGTTTGGCCAGGAGCAACGGTCGCAATTAAACCCCTGGAAGAAGTAAAGAAAGAGGAGGGGGATGGGGCGGAATTATTTAAGCCCAGAGACTCATTAGTAACAATAACGGAAATATCCAGTGGCAACATAATTACGTTGGGAGGAGATTTTAAGGACAGTGTATCCCTTCGTCACCTAGTAGCCGAGCTTAAATTTGGATATTTAAATCATTATTTTACTCCTTCTAGAGAATCTGGAGCTGGAGCTGGAAGCGCAGCTCCGGTTGCGGACGTTACGCAAGGCACCATCCCAACCGACAAAGGAGTTAAAGTTGCTGATTTAGCCAGTAAGGAGGAAGAAGGCGAGCCATCAAAAAACCCATCTCAACCAGGTATTTATGAGCAGTTGGATGAAGGTAGGGGAAAAAGACAAAGGTTGTAAGGTCTCGGCCATCTCTAATAAATTATATTCCTAATAAACCTAATGTTTGCTTAAATAATTTAAGTGGCACTTAAAAGCGGGATTGTTGGGTCGAAGATAAAAGAAAAAGGGGTAGGCTACTTTTCCATTAAGTTCGTCAGGCAAAACATCGATTACAGACTTAGACAACATAGAGTAATGAAGCATTGTTGAAATCTGGAGACGGTATATACCAAATCTAAATTCTATTGACACCACAATATAAAAAAACTATTAATAAGTTTTTTTAAAGAAATTTATGGCAAAACCTTACAGTTTAGATTTAAGAATGAGGGTTATAGAAAATCTTGTAGAAGGTAATATAACTCAAGCA
>CAMDMO010000095.1 GCA_945902255.1 Rickettsia typhi
TATAATAATTAGTTCGGTATAGTTAGTTAACTACCTTATCTAGCCAAGTAATTGCAGCTACTGCGGCACTTAGCATGAAGAATAATTTTAGAGTTAATTTATGTTCTAGGCTATCAACTTTTGCTTCAAGCTTATTAATTCTAACATCCAAATTTTGCTCAAGATTGTGCAAATCTTGCTTTGTTGCAAGTCCATCCAAAGATTGAGTTTGGCTCTCTTTAATAGCTTCTGCAAGCTCATCAGAAACTTCTTGTTGTAATCCAGCTTTTTGTAATCTTTTGGAAAATTGGAGAGTATCAATAATGTAGAAAGGCATGGTGGTATATGTGGTAGTCATAATTTGTAGTGTAAATTTGAATAATGGGTTAATTAAGGTTGAACCAATATCAATGTTTAATTTTAAAAATCAACTTTATTTGATATGAAAACCAATTTTTTTGAAACCAAAAGATTAATTTTAAGACCATGGCTTGAATCAGATATAGAGCCATTTTATAAGATTAATCAAAATCCAAAAGTGATAGAATTTTTAGCTGGCGCAATGAGTTTAGAAGAGATAAAAAATTTTATTTCTGATGTAAATATTCATATAGAAAAGCGTGGCTTTGGTCTTTGGGCTGTGGAGTTAAAAGAAAGCCATGAATTAATTGGTTTTACTGGATTAAAATATCAAGATTTTGCCGCGCACTTTACTCCATGCATAGAAATTGGATGGCGCTTAGATTCAAAATATTGGGGAAATGGATATGCCACGGAGGCAGCGAGTGAAGCTCTAAAAATTGGTTTTCAAAAATTTAATTTAAAAGAAATAGTATCTTTTACGGTGCCGCAAAATTTGCGCTCACAAGCAGTGATGAAAAAGCTTGGAATGGAAAGAGATTTTAATGGTGATTTTAATCATTCAAAACTTCCGATAAATCACCATTTATCAAAACATATTTTATATAGAATTTCTGCAGCAAAAATGGCAGTTTGACTTTGAAAATAAAGGAGCTATGCTATATGAAGCCTATTTTTAAAATAGTGCTTTTACTATAGGGAAAAGCTAAGTGCCTCTAAAATCTTGTGAATTAAATCTAATAAAAGTCTGCTTTTGACACTCTTTTTTTATGAGTGTAATCGTATTTACTGTAAATGGTATTATTTACCTTGAAGTGTTGGTATGCGTGCAATCCCGCAACAAATAATTAAAAATAATGACAACTTTAACAAAATTTAAAGATCTTGGTTTATCTGAGATCATGATTGAATCTCTTCGTAAAAAAGGTTTTGAAGAGCCAACGCCAATTCAAGCAAAAACAATTCCATTTTTATTGGAAAATAAAAAAGATCTTATTGGTAAGGCGCAAACCGGAACTGGTAAAACTGCAGCTTTCGGCATTCCATTGATTGAAAATATCGTGCCAGAATCTGGTAATGTGCAAGCAATAATTTTAGCACCAACTCGTGAATTGGCGATTCAAGTTTCTGAAGAACTAAGCTCTTTTGCTGAAGTTCAAAAAACTCGCATTGTTGCAATTTATGGTGGTCAGCCAATTGAGCGCCAAGTTTCTCGCTTGCAAAGAGGCGTTGATATTGTGGTTGGAACTCCTGGAAGAGTTTTGGATCACTTAAATCGCGGCACATTAAAACTAAATAAAGTTTCTTATATTATTTTAGATGAAGCTGATGAAATGCTTAACATGGGCTTTATTGATGATATTGAATCAATTTTAAAAGCTGCGCCAAAACAAAGAAGAACAGTATTATTTTCTGCAACAATGCCTGAACATATCGAGCGTTTAGCAAAAAAATATATGAATGATTATGAAGTGATCTCAGTAATGTCTGATCGCACTAGTCGCGCTAATATTGAGCAAATTTATTTTGAAGTTTCTCAGTCTGATAAATTTGAAGCTCTTTTTAGAATTATCGATGTTGAATCTGCTTTTTATGGATTAGTTTTCTGTCGCACTAAAATTGATGCTGATGATATTGCTCATAAATTAATGAATCGCGGTTGTCGCGCTGAAGCTTTGCACGGCGATATTTCTCAAGGACAAAGAGAAAAAATCTTGCAAAAATTTAGAGATAAAAAAATTACCGTTCTAGTTGCAACCGATGTTGCAGCGCGCGGAATTGACGTGGATAACCTAACTCACGTTATCAATTATTCTCTACCACAAGATCCAGAATCTTATGTTCATAGAATCGGTAGAACTGGAAGGGCTGGCAAAAGCGGAACCGCAATAACTCTAATTACGCCTTCTGAATATCGTAAATTAACTACGATTCAAAAAATGGCTAATGCTAAAATTACCAAACAAACAGTTCCGAATGTTAAAGAAGTAATTGATAGCAAAAAACAACGTATCAAAAATGCGATTGCTGAAATTGTTGCCGCTGGTGATTTTGGTGGCTTAGAGCAGATTGCTGAAGAAATTCTTGCTACTCCTGAAGGCGTTAGCGCTTCTGATCCAAAAGTAATTCTTGCTGCTGTTTTAAAAATGGCCTTTAAAGATGAGCTTAACGAAAGAAGTTATAGCGAAATCGGTGCTAATAAATTTGACAGAAAAGATCGCTCTTCTTCTTCATCGCGTGATCGCGACCGTCGTGACGATGATCGTAGCGATTATAGACCTGGAAATGATAGAAAAGGTTATGTTGATCGCAAAGGAACTGCTCGTTTATTCATTGCTAAAGGTAAAAATGATGGAATGGATCCAAGAAAATTGGTTGATTTTATTCAGAAAGAAACCGGTGTTGAGCAGCGCAAAATCGATGATGTAAGAATGTTTGAATCTTTCTCATTTTTTGCAGTTCCGTTTGAAGATGCGGAAAGAGTTCTTCACGCTTTTCATAAACAATCTGGCGGAAAAAGATCTTTGGTTTCTAGAGCAAAAGATAAGAATTAGGACAAAGTAAAGGGCGCGCGGTTAAAAACCGCGCCTAGCAGTAAGTGTGGGCGGTCTATAAATTATAAATAAAATACATCGAGCTTTTTTAAAAAGTTTCGGTGTTTTTTTATAAAGAAAATTGCAAAAGTGGGCGGTAGAGAGATGGCGATCACGGCCGGAATCGAACCCTCGCATCTGAGAGCGGGCAGTGCAAATTATATTTTAGCTGGTTTCGAATTAAAGAGGTAGAGAGGTGGTGAGCACGGCTGGAATCGAACCAGCGACAACCTCATTAAAAGTGAGGTGCTCTACCGACTGAGCTACGTGCTCAAAATTTTTGACAATTTTGAAAAAATAATAAAACTTTGCACCTTTAATAGTCAAAGAGTATTATATCGAAGAGGCGCAACATTAGAAGGTTTAAATTGTAAAAAGCAACAAATTTATTGGATAAATAATAAAATGAGTAAAAAAATTTTAATCATAATCCCGGTTCGCCTAGCGTCGACTCGTTTGCCAAACAAACCATTGGCTGATATTTGTGGAAAAACCATGGTGCAAAGAGTTTATGAACAGGCTAAAAAAGCTAATCTGGGCAAGGTAATAATTGCTTGCGATGGCGAAGAAATTGCTAAAGAGGCAAAAAAATTTGGCGCTGAGTTCGTAATTACCGATCCCAATTTACCTTCAGGAACCGATCGAATTTATGCCGCTTATCAACAAATGATAGAAGAAAATTTTGATGTGATTGTTAATTTACAGGGCGATTTACCAAATATTGACCCAAATGTAATTATAGCCGCTGCAGAGGCCGCCTCAATAAATGATTGTGATATTGCAACTGTGGCTTCAAAAATTAAAAATGAATCAGAAATTTATAACCCAAATGTAGTAAAAATTGCTATTGCTTTTAGAGAAAAAAATCTGGGGCAAGCGCTTTATTTTTCGCGCTCAGCAATTCCTTATTCAAAAAATAATATGGGTGATTATTTTCATCATATTGGAATTTATGCTTATAAAAAATCAGCTTTAGAGAAATTCGTAAAACTTGCGCCGTCAGATTTAGAGAAGCGCGAAAGCCTTGAGCAACTAAGAGCTTTAGAAAATAATATGAAAATTTTTGTAAAAGTTGTTGAAGCTCATCCGCTTTCAGTTGATACTAAAGAAGATTTAGAAATAGTAATAAATAGCATCTTATAAAAATTGAAAAAAGATCAATCAAAAACTATCGGATGGAAAGAGTGGTTCAGCCTTAATTGCATTGGTTTGCCAGCAATAAAAGGCAAGATCGATACTGGTGCAAAAACCTCTGCTTTATATGCTTTTAATGTTGAAAATTTCTATATTGAAGATGTTGAATATGTAAAATTCGATGTTCATCCATTGCAAAAAAATAAAAAATTGGTCAGAAGTTGCGTTGCCAGAGTGATTGATCGCAGAATGGTTTCAGATTCTGGCGGCAGAAAAGAAAAAAGATTTGTAATTAAATCAGATTTAAAAATCGGTAAAACTAAAACTAGAATTGAGTTAACTCTGGCTAATCGTGATACCATGACCTTTCGCATGCTGCTTGGAAGAGATGCAATTAAGCAGGCAAAAATGATAGTTGACCCTTCAAAATCTTTTATGCAAGGTAAGGTGAAGAAAAGCGCAGTTTTAAAATTATATCGTGCAAGCAAAACCACAATTGATCCAAGGACATAAGTATGAAAATTATAGTTTTAGCCTCAAATCCAAATTTATATTCTAATAAACGAATTGTTGAAGCCGCTCAAGAGCGCGGGCACAATGTGCAATTTGTTAATATTGGTGGATGTTACATTAAAGTTTCCTCAGATAAGTCAGCAGTTTTTTACGATGAAGGTAAAAAATTAGAAAAAGTAAATTATGTAATTCCGCGCATTAAGCCGGCGATGACTTTTTATGGAACTGCAATTGTTAGACAATTTGAAACCATAAAAGTGCCTTGTTTAAATGGCTCAGAGGCTATTACAAAATCGCGCGATAAACTGCATAGTTTGCAACTTTTATCAGAGCATGGCCTTGGAATTCCAACCACTAGTTTTGCTAATTCTTCTTATGAAACTAAAGATTTAATTAATTTGGTCGGAGGCGCTCCATTAGTGGTTAAATTGCTGGAAGGAACCAAAGGTGTTGGTGTGGTTTTAGCGGAAAATACTAAAGCGGCTGAAAGCGTAATTAACGCCTTTAGAAGTTTAAAAGCTGATATTTTGGTGCAACAATATATTAAAGAATCAAAGGGTCAGGATATTAGATGTTTTGTTATCGGAAATAAAGTTGTGGCTTCAATGCAGCGTCAAGCGCAAGAAGGAGAATTTCGCGCTAATATTCATCTTGGAGCAACGGCTCGCGCGGTTGAAGTTACCGATGAAGAAAGAGATTTGGCGATTAAAGCAGCAAAAATCATTGGTCTTGAAGTGGCGGGTGTTGACATGGTTCGCTCAAATTCTGGGCCAAAAATATTGGAAATAAATTCTTCACCGGGGCTTGAAGGCATTGAGTCTGCGACTGGAATTAATGTTGCGGATAAAATGATCGCATATTTGGAGAAAAAATCTAAGTGAAAAAAATTGATACTAAAAAACTATTCGCCAGCCAATGGGATTTTATGCTTGGAGTTGCCAATATCAAGCAATTGCCAGATCATCGCAATCCAGAAATTGCCTTTATTGGCGCTTCTAATGTTGGAAAATCAAGCATAATTAATTCCTTACTAGGTCGTAAGGTTGCAATTGTTTCTAGCATGCCCGGCAGAACTAGGCAATTAAATTTCTTTATTAGTGACAAAACTAGAGTCGATAGTTTGGTTATAGTAGATATGCCTGGATATGGCTTTGCTAAAGCGGGCAAAGATCAGATGGAAAGTTGGCAAAAAACTAGTTTTGAATATTTAGCAAGAAGACCAAACTTAAAGAGAGTTTTTTTACTAATTGATCCGGTTAAGGGCTTGAAAGAATCTGATAAAGACA
>CAMDMO010000096.1 GCA_945902255.1 Rickettsia typhi
ATTTAAGTTAGATTTAAAGTTAATATAAATCATGGATTTTATCCATGATTTGTTTTAATTTAAATCGAACCGAATTGGTGAACTTTTACAGGGGTGACAAACTAGAAAATGATAACAACTTAGAAAATGATAACAACTTAGAAAATGACAATAACTTGGAAAAATTAAAAAAGATGATAACTTAATCTGGATTCAAAACCAATTGATGAATTTTTACAATCAATGAAATCGCTACATTTTGTCGCAACCCGAAATTAAGCCTTCAACCTCTTCAATCTCTCATTCCTCATCTTCGCAAAATCATCTCCTGCATGATATGAAGATCTTGTCAGTGGGCTAGAAGATACCATCAAAAATCCCTTATTATAAGCAGCTTTTTTGTAGAATTCGAATTCGTCAGGATGAACATAACGATCAACTGGGGCATGGCGCATGGTTGGGCGCAAATATTGACCGATGGTTAGAAAATCTACATCAGCACTTCTCATATCATCCATCACTTGCAAAATTTGTTCTTTGGTTTCGCCTAATCCAACCATTAAGCCAGATTTAGTAAACATTGTTGGATCAATTTCTTTAACTCTTTTCAAAAGCCACAAAGAATGAAAATAGCGCGCACCTGGGCGAATTGTGGCGTAAAGTCCGGGAACGGTTTCAATATTATGATTAAAAACATCAGGTTTTGACGCGACCACTTTTTCAATCGCGCCATCTTTTCGCATGAAATCAGGAGTTAAAATTTCAATTGTGGTTTTAGGTGATGCAATGCGAATTTTTTCAATACATTTAATAAATTGATCAGCGCCACCATCCGCCAAATCATCGCGATCGACCGAGGTAATTACAATATGCTTAAGACCAGAAACACGCGCCACTTCCGCAACATTATCTGGCTCATGTGGATTAACCATATCGGGCTTTCCGGTTTCAATATTGCAAAATGAACAGGCTCTTGTACAAACCGAACCTAAAATCATTACCGTTGCATGTTTCTGTTCCCAGCATTCGCCAATATTTGGGCAGGCCGCTTCCTCACAAACTGTAACTAATTTTTTTGAATTTAATAATTCTTTGGTTTCATGATAACCTTTTGACACTGGCGCTTTAACCCTTATCCAGTCTGGCTTGCGCTGCATAACCTCTTTTGGAGAAGATTTAGCAAAGCCCATGAAGTCTTTATTATCAAGCTTAGCTATTTGTCCACTTTCTTTTTTTTCTTCGCGTGTTTGCATTACTTTGTTTCACCCGTTGCAACATATTTAGTAATCTCAGCTATATTAGTTGAGTGATCCGCCAATCTTTCAAAGCTTTTAGCAATGAATAAAATATTAATAATTTTTTCAGTTTGCTGCTTACTAAAGCTCTCACCTTCTAAAATATCAAATAATCCACTGTAAATTGCGTCAATTTTATCATCTTGTTTTAAAACTAAATCAGCCTTATCAACATCTTGATCATTGAATGCAACCACTGAATCAAGTACCATAACTTTTGATAGCTCAACCATTTCAAGAAGAGATTTTTTTACATGATTATCAAAAGCTTTAGCACCAATGCGGTCAATTTTTTTAATGATACTTTTTGCCTGATCGCCAATTCGCTCTAAATTTGAAGAAACTTTTATTGAAGAAACAATATAGCGCAAATCAACTGCCATCGGCTGGCGTAACGCTAACATGGTAGTAATTTTTCTTTCAATCAAAAAATCAAGGGCATTAATTTTATAATCATGAGCAGTAATTTTTTCTAAATAATCTTCATGATTATGTTTTATCATCTCTGCAACCATATCAATTGAGGCTGAAACTAGATTCACCATTTCATCAAGAGTGCCGGAAATTGACTGCAAATCTTTATCGTAAGATTTAACGGTATGTTCTTTTAAGGTCATATTTTTATAGTTTTTATGGATCTTGCGCTTATAATGCTGTTAATTAAATTCTTCTAAAAGATCAAATCAAGTAATAAAGCATAATTCATGAAAAAAATCTTAGTTATCGGCTCTGGCGGCAGAGAACATGCTATTTGCGAACAATTTAAAAAATCTATCCAAGAAACCAAGATTTTTGCCTTACCCGGAAACGCTGGAATTGCTGATATTGCTGAGCTTGTGACCTCAATAAAAATGGAAGAACAAGAGAAGATTATCGAATTTTGCCAAAAAGAAAAAATTGATTTTGTTTTTGTGGGGCCTGAACAACCACTGGTTGATGGCTTAGTTGATAATTTAGAAAAAAATAAAATTCGCGCTTTTGGACCATCAAAAAAAGCGGCGCAACTTGAAGGTTCAAAAATCTTCATGAAAAAAATTGCCGTTGATAATAATGTTCCAACCGCAATTTATCAAAAATTTGATGATGGAAAAAAAGCAATCGAATTCGCTAAAACACTTGGCTTTCCCTGCGTAATAAAAGCTGATGGGCTTGCTGCTGGCAAAGGCGTGGTTATTGCTCAAAATCTTTTGGAAGCCACTGACGCTATTGAAGAAATTTTATCTGGAAAATTTGGCGATGCTGGTAAAAAAATAATTCTTGAAGAATTTTTAGACGGCTTTGAAGCTAGTTATTTCGTTATTTGCGATGGCAAAAACTTTATTCCACTTGGCTTCGCTCATGATCACAAAAAAGTTGGAGAAAATGAAACTGGTCCAAACACAGGTGGCATGGGCACTTACGCCCCCTCACCTTTTATTTCAGAATCAGAAGAAAAAAATATTATTGAAAAAATTATCCAACCAACCCTACGCGGCCTTGAAAATGTTGACGCGCCATTTAAGGGAATTTTATTTGCCGGCCTAATGATTGGCTCGCAAGGTCCTAAATTATTAGAATTTAACACTCGCTTTGGCGACCCAGAAACACAGGTTATTTTACCTAGAATTAAATCTGATTTTATCAATTTAATTGAAGCGGCGATTGACGGAAATCTTGATAAATTTCATATTGAATTTAATGAAGGAAAAAAATTAGTTTGTGTTGTAATGGCAGCTAAAGGCTATCCTGAAAATTATAAAAAAGGCACTGAAATCAAGGGTTTAGAGGCAATAAAGAAAATCTTGGATGTAAAAATTCTTCACGCCGGAACAATAAAAAAAGATGAAAAAATTCTAGCTAATGGCGGAAGAGTTTTAAATATAGTTGCCGAAGCAAGTTCTTTTGAGGATGCGCGCAAAAAAGCTTATGAAGCTGTTGATCTAATTGATTGGAGCGATGGGTTTGTTAGAAGAGATATTGCGCAAAAAAGCACAACTATGAATTAGGCGCCATAATGCTTCCTGCTCCGCATTGAATTCCCGCGCCTCTTAAACCAGAGCCGCCTACGGGATGAGGAATAGCAGAAGGAGGGCTTTTTTTAGCAACCACTGCAGCAACAATTTCTTTTAATTTCTCTTCCACCTTCGCTTCCGCCTCAGGTTCATCAAATTGGGTGCGCAAAAAACCTAATAATTCTTCTGTTTCTGATTTATAATCTAAATGATCTGGAGATTTAGAAAGGTTATTAGAAACCGCTTCTAGATAAGCAGAATTTTCTACAACATCTCCTCTAAAAGTATTGGATTCTATAACCTGAATTCCAAAAGCTTTGCATAAAAAAATTAAATCTTCTGAGGTTAGCATCTCTCCAGTAAATTGAGATCTTCTAATTCTAGATTTTCTTGGAGCTTCACCTGCCGCTACCTCTTCAGCTTTTAAAGCCGCCTCATATTTCATTTGACCACTTGTTCTTATTCTTTCTATAGATTCCAATATAAACACTTCTCCAATATCATGAGTTTCTTTTAAATATTCTAAACGCGAACTTAAAAAATTAGCCAATAGCTCTCTTGCTTCTGCAGCTATCTTAACTTTTACATTTACATCCTTATTGCTAAGCGAATCTATTTGCTCAAATAATGATAATAATTTTTCTTTTTCAGGATAAATATCTTCAACAACCTTAGATAGATCTTCTGAACTACTGATAATATTTAATAATGTAAAAACTCCGCAAGCATAATCCGCACCATCACTCTTTATTCTCTTTGTTTTTTCTGTGCTAATAGAACTATCCCAGTGATTATTTCCGTGATTATTAATAACAAAAAATGTTTTTTCAGCAGTATCGGTTTCTTCTCTATATTTTTTTTCCAAATCAAATGGATTGGGGGCGGCTTTTCTACTTCTAAAAGGCGAAGAGCACATTATTATAAATGACGCTTCTTGTTCATAAGCTTTCTTGATTAGTAATCTTGAATCATCGGTGCGTTTTCTTTTTTTATAATTAACATAGTCTTCTAACAACTTATCGCTGGTTGACGCATCAGACCTTACTTCCAAATCCATATCACCTTCTTCTTCAAAAACTTCTAGAGATTTATCGCCAAGCCTATCACATAAATCCTCTAATCCCGATAGATCTTCTTCTGTAAGGCCGTTAAAAAATAAATCATCAACAACCGCATCTTCGCCTCTCATCTCATTAGCAGCAGTAACAACCTTTTCTACAACTTCTGTTCTTGCTCTTTTTGCAGCACTAAAACCCTTGCCATGATGAGCTTCTTCTTCAACAGCATCTTCTTCGGCAATATCTTCTTCAACAACCAAAACGGTTTCCTTGGCAAACTCTTCCGCTGAAACACTTTTCTCAACAGACTTTCTTAAAACTTTGCTTTCCTCTTTATCAGGCAGAATCTCGTACTCTCTTTTTAAAGATTTAAATGCCTCAATAAACTCTCGCAAACCACTTTTATTAAAAATATTAAACAAGGCTTGATTTTGTCTCTGCTGGGCTCTTAAAATCTCTTTAGCAACCTCAATTATAGCATCTAAAAAATCCTTATCATCTTCATATTTTTTCCTAATAATCTCAATATCATCTTCTGAAAAAGAATATAAAAATTGTGAATATACAGAGTAATATCCAACACTTTTTACATCTCCAATTGAAAGACTATATTTATCATCGGAATCCTTTGGATTTATTGCAATTCCAAAAGATTCAAGCGCATTATGTCTTTTTTCCTTTGAATCATCCTCTAACTTTTGAGCATCAAGAAATTTTTCTAAACCTTCTTTTTCAAATACTGAGAAGGTAGTGCTTTTTTTATCACCGCCTTTGCCAACAAAATAAAGACTTCTAAATCTAGCATTTTTCACTACTCTAGCCATCTCTGCAGCAAGATTTAAAAAAGTTTCTGTCTTGCCACCTTCTGCTTTCGATTTAATAAATTCCAGATCCTCCCTTTTGAAAGAGAATAATGTACTCAGATCTCCATCTGAGATTATGCGATTTTGTGAATTATAGGATAATTTATTAATATCCTTAGCAACCCTTGATATAACAACACCAAACTCTTCAATTAAATATTTTTTTGGCCGCTCTAAATCTTTCTTCTGCGTCTCATATTCATCTAAAAATGACCGCAAACCACGCTCTTCAAAAATCTTAAATAGAGTTTGATCTTTTTTACTTTTTGAATTATTAATTTTATTAGAGCTATCTATAATAAAATTTAAAAAACCTTCATCGGTCGTTGATTTGCCTCTAAGATATTCTAGGTCTTCTTCTTTAAGATCTGAAATAATTGCCGATAATTTTCTATTATAACCTTTGCTTTTAATGCCACTTGCCATCGAAAGATAATGAACATCTCTTTCTTTTTTATCCATCTCTATTCCACAACTTTTTAATAAAATAGATTTATCAACAACCTTTTCTTTCTCTTTCTTCGCTTCTTCCTCTGCAAGAAACGACTC
>CAMDMO010000097.1 GCA_945902255.1 Rickettsia typhi
AAGCGAATAGCTAATTGACCGCCAAGACTCCAGCCGACCAAAATATCTGGATTTTGGTTTATAGAGGAAAAAAAATTATCAATATTGTCGAAATTTTGATAATTTAGAGAAGAAGTTAAAAAAAAAGGATCAAAAACTGAATCGCGGAATATAAATTCCAGCGAATCAAATTTTTGACCCCAGCCTGATAAACAGAGAATTTTTTGCAAATCTATTAGTTAGATTCTGAATTATTGCCAACAAAATCGAAATTACCAAATTTTTTCTTAAATTTAGTAACTCTTTCATCATTAACGTTGATAAAGCTTTGACCGTTTTCTTGCCATGCTGGATGGTTTAGTGGATCAGCATCTAGTCTAAGAGTATCGCCTTCTTTACCCCAAGTTGTAAGAATTTGAAATTTATCACCATTAGTTTTAACTACATTCACCAAATGTTGCTTTGGATGATGACCGTCAGCAAGTGCTTTGGCTGGCTTAGAATCTGACTTTGTCTGAGTTTTTGCTTTAGACATTTTAATCTGTTTATTAAAAAATTATATAAGAAAAGGGGGTGCATTATATGAAGCCAAGTTTTTTTAGTCAATAGGCGAATTGTAATTAAATCTTGACATTGGGGTGATAATTTGGATAATGGGTTTCAAATTAATATAAATCTTACAAAAGAAAGTCTCCTTAAAAGAAGTTCAGTTAAGTCTTGTCGCGGTTGTTCGTAACAAATAAATTTTTGATGAAAAATAGCTATATTTTAAAAAAGAAAGCATCAGATGTCACTAGAGCTGTAAGCAAAATGCTGTTAAAATCGTTTAACCGTTTTTACAATATTTTTCTTGCCAAAAGAACCATTCTTTTTGTTACCAATCAGAAAATCAGAACTGTTAACATAGGTCCAATCGCACAAATCTCTATGATGGTGGCGCTAGTTTGGATGGTGAATTTTTGCTATCAATCGATACAATATCATAAAATTATTGAAAGTAAGTCGCGCGAAATCAGTAAATTGAAGTCGCTAAATGAATATTTTGAAGATGAATTTGTTGCGGTTAATGAAAAGTTACAAAAAATTAATGAATATTTAATTTTTGTGACCGGCGAAAACCAGTCAGTTAAAGATAGGCAGCGTGTTTTTAAGCAGCCGCCGGCGGATATTAAAGAAGAAGATCTAAGTAAGCGTGATAAAAATACTCTAAATCAAGTAAGAGATGCAGATAATTATCTAAAAAATGTGCAACTATTGGCGGAAGAAAGAATCAAGAAAATTGAGGCGGCAGTTGCTTTTACGGGGTTAAATATGAGAAAGCCGGTAATAAAAAAGGATGATATTCAAGAAGTTAGTTTGAATGATAAAAACGAAGTAATGCCAGCTGGCGGGCCAATGGTAAAAGATAATTCAGCTAGCTATAAAAAAGCTAGTTCATCAAAAGGCAATCTGGCGCAACGCCTAGAAAAACGCAAGTTTAGCAACGAAATTGATCATTTAATAGTTTTAGAAAAATTGGCTGAGGTTATGCCATTTTCAAGACCAATGAAAACTTATTATATTTCCAGTGGGTTTGGTAAAAGAGTTGATCCAATAACTCATGGTGGCGGGATTCACCAAGGTTTAGATTTTGTTGGACCAGCTAGAGAAAAAATAATTAGCCCGTCGGAAGGAAAAGTAATTCTTGCGGGCCCTTTCAGCAATTACGGGAATGCTATTGTAATAGATCATGGTTTTGGCATCACCAGTCGTTATGGACATTTATCTGAAATTAAGGTGGCGGTTGGTAAAAAAGTTAAAAAAGGTGATTTGATCGCAATTCAAGGAAGCACCGGACGCAGCACAGGAGCTCATTTGCATTATGAGGTTAGATATAAGGATATTCCGCTCAATCCAAAAAAGTTTTTAGAAGCGGGTGAAATGTTATTTAAAGGCGAGGGAAAAACCAATTATGTCAATAGCTAACCTAAAAGCGAAGGTTGTATCAATTACTCAGAGCAATAAGCTTAGCAATGATAATTCTGTTTCTAAGAAATTAGAGGTTGTTACTACTAATTTAAAATCGACACCAACCATTATTGCCAGAGATTTAAAAATTGAAGGAGATGTTTATAGCTCAGGAGTTGTTGAAATCGAAGGTTTTATTAAAGGAACTATCAAGGCCCGCGTGGTTGTTTTAAGGGAAGATGGTTTTGTTGAAGGAATCATTATTGCAGATTTGCTGACAATTAAAGGCAAATTTGAAGGTTCAATTAAGGCGAAAAATGTTAATATTGCCAATAAAGCTCAGATTATTGGTGTTGTTGAATATGACTCTCTTTCAGTTGAAGATGGAGCCTCTATTGACGGACAGTTCAAGAAATTATCTTAAAACTGATTAATGCTGTTCACTATTTCATTGCCCACAGCAAAATCGCCTTTTGTGCATGCAGTCTATTTTCCGCTTCATCAAAAATTATTGATTGTTTTGAATCAATGACTTCAGCAGTTACTTCAAATCCTCTGCAAGCAGGCAAACAGTGAGAAAATATAGCATTCTTTTTCGCTAACTTCATCAGAGAGGCATTTACTTGATAAGGTCGTAAAACCTTTTCTTTATCCTTTCTTGATTTGTCAGTTTTTTCATTACCCGTCATTGAAAACCAAGTATCAGTAATTAAAACATCAGCATCTTTTGCGGCTTTTTTTGGATCTTCACAATAGGTAATTTTTGCCCCTAACTTTATCGCTTTTTTTATTTCGTTATTAGAGAAATCAAAACTTTTTGGTGTTGCGATTGCCAATTCATAATCAAAAATTTTAGCGGCGTGAATGTAAGAATTTAGTACATTATTGGCATCTCCAAACCAAGCTAATTTTTTACCAGAAATTTTTCCAAGATGTTCTTCGATGGTAAGAATGCTGGCCATTATTTGACAAGGATGACTAAAGTCGCTAAGTGCATTGATCACTGGCACTGAGGCGTATTTTGCTAGATCTAAAATTGTTTGATGTAATTGCGAGCGAATCATTATTGCATCAACAAAGCGAGACAAAACTTTAGCAGTATCTTCAATGGTTTCGCCTTTATTTAATTGAGTATCGCTTTTATTCATAACAATAGCGTGACCACCCAATTGATTGATGCCAACCTCAAAAGAAACGCGTGTGCGAGTTGAGTTTTGCTCAAAAATCATTGCTAGATTTTTATGGGGCAATAACTTTGCCTGCTTATCTAGGTTTTTTTCTTTTTTTAATTTTTTTGCCAAACTTAAAATGTTTTTAAGTTCCGTGGCAGGAATTTGATTTAAATCAATAAAATGTTTTATCATTTTTATTTTTAAAATTGCAAAATTAATGAAAGCGGGCGAATCTAAGGCAAGGGTTAGATTTGTCAAGGATGATGCGATTCTTTTGCACTCATTGCAAACGAGTTGCTATATTAAATTTATTTAAAAAATGGAAAAGAAAAAAATTTTTATTGTAAGTGGTGGAACTGGCGGCCATATTATTCCGGCGCGTTGTTTAGCTAGCGGATTGGCTAGTGAAAATTTTCAAGTTTTTTTCTTTGGCGATGATAAATATCAAGGTTATATCAAAGAAAGCGACCAATTTAAATCTCGCATAATAAGCTCTTCTAAGCTAGTAAAAAAGCCGTTAGATCTAATAAAGGCGGCATTTAAAATTGGATTTGGAATTGTGCAATCCATATATTTTTTATTAGTTTTTAGACCAAAATATGTGGTAGCTTTTGGCGGATATTCAACCTTTCCAATGCTGATTGCAGCAATTATTACCCGCACCAAAATTATTCTTCATGAACAAAATTCTCATTTAGGGAAAGTAAATCGCATTTTTGCTAAATATGCCAATAAAATTGCCTTATCTTTTAAAGAAACTACTGGCATCGATAAGCCTTATTTGTCAAAAGCTGTATTTACAGGTAATTTGGTGCGTGAAGAGATATTGGCTTTAAATAATATTCCATATCAATTGCCAATCTTAGAAGTCAAAAAAACCGAAATCAAAAAAGATAATAAGATGGGATATGATGTAATTTTGGCTTCAGATTTTTCAGAAGCGGAAGTTGAAAAATCGCAGAATTTTTTCAATATTTTAATCATCGGTGGATCTGGCGGAGCAAAAATATTTAGTGAAATTTTGCCCAAGGCATTTTTTAATCTTAGTGACAATTTAAAAAATAATCTTCACATCACTCAACAATGTCGCAAAGAGCTTGTTTACGAAACTTTCATGCAATATCAATCTTATAATATAAATATTGTTGTTGATTCGTTTTTTGAAAATATGCCAGAATTAATTAATGAGGCGCACCTTGTAATTGCTCGCTCTGGATCATCTTCTATTTTTGAATTTTGTGCCGCAAAAAAGCCGATGATTTTAATTCCTTTCGCTTTGGCCGCAGATAATCATCAAGAAAAAAATGCGCGATATCTTGAAAAAGAGGGTGCCGCGATTGTGGTATTAGAAAGTGAATTTAATATTAATAAAATTAATTCAATTTTAAAAAATCTCATCGATAGTTATTCTACGTTAGAAAAAATGTCGCAAAATGCTTCTAAATTAGCAGTTCTTGAAGCGACAAAAAATCTCATTCAATTAATTGCAAATGAATAGTTCTCTAGAGGCAGTTTTTATTGGCAATCTTTTAAAAGAAAAAAGATTGTTTTTGAAAATGGAAATTTCTGAAATCAGCTCATATCTTAAAGTAAAAAATGCTGATATTTTGGCAATTGAAGAAGCAAAATTAATGGAGGTCAGCAAGCATTCATATGCTTTGGGGCTAATTCGTTCTTATGCAAAATTATTAAAAATTGACCCAAAAATAATCGAAGAAAAAATTAAGCTTTTACCAATAACTTCAAACACTAGTAATACTGAACATCAATTAATTAATATTGGTGAAAATACTGATTTAAGTCCTGATAAAGATAGTGTTTTTAATTTTCTATTAGTTTCAATTTTATTATTGTTAATATTGTTTTCGCTATTCAATTCTTATGAAACAAAATCTGGTTTAATAATAGATCAGGAAATTGTTTCCAAACTAGAAAAGATCAATAATTAATGTCTATTGCAGATAAAATAGATGTAGAAAAAATCGTTGAAAACTTACAAAATTTTAAGACTAAACTTCTTAAATCGGAATTATTTAAGATTGGTTTTGTGGTATTTTTTGGGCTGATTTTATTGCTTTTTGTCCTACCATTTTTTCTTGATAACTCTGGTCTTAAATTTCAAATCGAACAAAAAATCAACCAAACTTACGGAGCAAATTTTACTATTAATGGCGATGTAAAAGTTGCGCTTTTCCCTTCTCCTAAAGTGATCGCAAGCGATGTATTGCTTTATAATTACCAACCAAAAGATGCTGATCATAAAGAGTCAGAAAAAGCTTATAATTTTTATGCAAAAAAAGTCGAAATAAAATTACCCGTTTTTCAATTTATTAGTGGCGGACTGATTAAAGAAATAATTTTTACCGATGCAGTAATAGCAGAACATTACAGCAGAAATAAAGCGGCAAGAGTAGATAAATTTAGTGAAGCTGCGGCAAAATTTATAAAAAATGACGCCACGCAACCTGTAAAAAATGAAGGTGGTGGAATTAGTGCGACATTACTTTCGATTGATAATATCGACATGTCACAAATTAGCTCTTCTAATCTTCCAGATTTTATTATTAAAAATGGTGCGGCAATTTTTTATGACAAATCATCTAGTAAAAAAGAAT
>CAMDMO010000098.1 GCA_945902255.1 Rickettsia typhi
CTTATGCCAAAAATGCTAGATTTATTCCAAAAAATCTCGCTTGTCTGTCAAAAAATTCTCGATAAATCAGAAAATAAAAGCCAAGAACACATCAAAAATGATAAGGAAATCAATAAGTTAAAAGCAGAATTTGAAAAACTTTCTGAAGAAGTAAGCTTCAACGATTCTTTAATAAAAGCTCTAGTTGAGCAGCTTTATGAAGCGCAAGTTAAATTAATCAGCACTGAAATTGAATTATTAAAACTTGCTCAAGGACAAGGAATTGATAAAAGTGATTTCTTAAAAAATTACCCTGGTGTTGAAGAAGGTGAGAAATGGATAGAAGCTATCAGCAAAAATAAAGATAAAAAATGGCATAATTTTATTCATGAACATAGCGATAAAATAAAAGAAATTCAGAGAAAATTAAATAAATTCACTAAAATCATGGGGCTTTCCATTGCTGGATTTAAGCACTTGATTAATACAGTTAGAAGAAGCCAAGAAGAAGAATTAAAAGCAAAAAAAGAAATGATTGAAGCTAACTTACGCTTAGTTGTTTCGATTGCTAAAAAATATACCAACCGCGGATTACAATTTTTAGATTTAATTCAAGAAGGAAATATTGGCTTGATGCGCGCAGTTGATAAGTTTGAATATCGTCGTGGTTATAAATTTTCTACTTATGCAACTTGGTGGATTAGACAAGCAATTACACGCGCTATAGCAGATCAATCACGCACAATTCGTATTCCAATTCACATGGTTGAAACTATTAATAAAATAGTTAAAACCTCGCGTCAATTAACTCAAGAATTAGGTCGTGCGCCTGATGCGCAAGAAATTGCTGATAAATTATTAATGCCAGTTGATAAAGTTAGAAAAGTTTTGAGAACTTCTAAAGATCCAGTAAGTCTTGAATCTCCTATTTCTGGCGATGATGAAGAAAGTGTGCTTGGTGATTTTATTGAAGATAAAACTGCAGTATTGCCATTTGACGCCGCTTCTCATTCTAAGCTAAAAGAAGTAACTGCTCAAATGCTTTCCTCACTAACTCCTCGCGAAGAAAGAGTGTTGCGCATGCGCTTTGGTATTGGCATGGTAACAGATCACACTTTGGAAGAGGTTGGAAAACAATTTTCAGTAACTCGTGAACGCATTAGACAAATTGAAGCGAAAGCTTTAAAGAAGTTACAACATCCTAAGAGATCAAAATTACTAAAGAGTTTCTTGCATGATATTTAGTTGCGAAAAATCTCTTTAAGGGCTTGGTAAAGCTATTGCATCTAAGCTTGAGTGACGCCATCTATTCCCCTTTCCACCAAAGGGCTTAGATCGGTTGCCAAAACATCTGCCGCGGGTGGAGAGACTTGAGCAACTGCAGCGATGCTAGCAGGTAAATCAGCTGCACTTCTAGCTTCGGCATCTTCAACTATACATTTCTCTATTAAAGCTTCAGCACATTCTTTTTTTAAAATATCCGCCGCATAAGAAGAAACTGCTGCTGTTTCAATCTCTTCATTAATTGCCCGAAATAAATGTTTTTTCTGATCTTCTATGGAAAGAGAATTTTTAATAAGCGCTTTAAATAATATTAATCCTTTATCCAATATTGGTGGTCGACCTTCTACAACATCAGAATCTGGCAATCTTTCACCAGCCAAAAAAGAATGTTCAAGTCCCTTACCGACAAATCTCAATATTTCTGCAAAAATTAATATTTTTATGCGCTTAACTTCATCATGAGAACATTCTTTTGACAAATCTATTTTAAAATCTGCAGCCAAAAGCATTGTTTGCTTAATTTTATCTAAATTTATTGAATCAGAATCTTCTGATCTAAGTAAATAATCTGATATTTTTTTGAAGAAAATTGTTAAAATAAATTCGCGACACTTAGAGTAATCATTAACTTCTTGCATAAAACTCCTCATCATAACTATATCAAAAGGCAAAAGATATGGATCATCATCTTCATCCAAAGCGCCGGCGCTAACAGTGCCAGAAGATCCTGCGCCAGCGCCTGCTGCGCCACCAGTACTAGAAATATCAAACCTCGACTCTTCTTTTAGAGAAATTTCTTTTGCTTTTATACAATCTAAAATTTCATTACAAATATCAGTAAAAATACCTCGATGAGAAGGATTTCTTGCGGCAGTTGAAGCTAATATTTGTAAATTTATTTCATCTTTAAATCTTTTTGCTAAAGTAATTCTATCTTCAACATCTAAATTTTCGCGACTTAGTAAATTTTCAATAACCTTCTTAAAACTTTCTTTTGCCAGCTCTCGACGATCATCCGAGCTTTCAGATGCAATGAAATAAACAGCTATCGCCATCTTAAAACCACTTAGCAACATATGTTCAGCACAATCATACAATCCCAAGCTAAGCGCATTAGATAAAAAATTCTCCTTATGAGCTCCATTATCAATCAAAAACTTAAATAGATCAAAATGATATTCTTTTTTATAGTTTGAATATTTTGTCATGACGCCATCAATTGGCATTACCTCCGCCCCACTTTCATCAAGCCTGAATTCCATATTAGCAAAATCGATATCGACTTCTTTACCGACTTCTATAAAGGCGCAAACAATACTAGAATTATTCTCCTCTTCTTCTTCGTCATATTTAAAACATATATCTTTAAGTTGATCGCGTAACTCGTCTTTTAAAGCTTGATGCATTTCGAATTTGGCAGAAAACATAATTTTACCTTCAGATCCAGTCACTTTCGTTTTTAAAGCAAATCTATCATCGGCATCAATTCTATTTAAAGAATCCAATATATTTTTAAAATCTTCTCTCACCCCTTCTGTTGCTTGAGAAGACTGATTTATAAAAAAACCTATAATCGCATCTTTGATTTTGATTTTCGCTAATATTCGTAATACCTGATTTTCACTATTTGTTATAGCTTTTAATATTATAGCTTCTTTTCTTACTTTGTGTTTTTTAATAATTATATTGAGAGCAATTCCTATGCAATTTGAACCTCCCATAGAAACTGCTTTTATGAATATATTTTCAATATGCTTATCTAGATCAATATTTCTCAGCATCAATTTAAACAACTCTTCACCATCTTCATATATAGCAATGTCAAGGGCTGAAGCACTATTACTAGGCTCTGAAGCAACTTGCAATGGCTTTAGAGCTAGTTGATTTGGGCCAAACACACGGTTTCCCTCCAATAGCAGCGCCTCAACCTTTCCAAGATCAATTGCTCCCAAATCTTTCATGGCTAAGTATAGCCTTGAATACAAATCATCTTCTTTTCTCTTTTTTTCATCACTCTCAGCTTTTAGTTTTCTTTTTTCTTGTTCTGCATATTTAATTGCATCATCAAAGGCCTTCTTTTCCTCCTCTTCTCTCTTCTTTGCGGCTTTTGCTGCTTCTGATTGTTTTTTCGACTCTTGTACGGATTGCATCCTACTTTTTTCTCTTCGTCGCGCATCCTCTGCTGCCTTTTTAGCATCATCTTCCGCCTTTTTTCTTAAATTTACCGCTATTGCATCATCTTTTTGTTTTTGTCTTCTTTCGGCTTCTGCCTCAGCTGCTGCTTTAGCTTCCGCCTCTCTTCTTGCGGCCTCTATTTTAGCTTCTTCTTTTTTTCTTTTTGCAAGATCTACGGCCTCTTTTTTTGCTGCCTCTGCGGCTTTTATTGAGTCTAAAGCCGCTTTTTCGTCCATAACTTTTTTACTAAGAGCTGCAAGATCTCGAGTTTTAGCCTCTAGCGCAAGTCGTTCTTCAGAAATTCTTTTAAGCCTATCGTCATTTGCAAGTTTTTGCCGCTCCAACAAAGCTTGTTCTTCGGCAAACCTTATTCGATCTTCATCAAAAGCTTTTTTTGCGGCATCAAAGGCTTCTTTTTCAGCTTTAATTTTTGCAGCTTCTGCTAAGTGAGTAAGTTCTTGAGCTTCTAAATTCGCTCTTTCATCAGCAAGTTTCGCGGCAAGCGTTTTTGAATCAGCCCTCTGAGACTCTAGATTGGATTTGTCTTCAGCTAATTTTCTATTAGCCTCATCAAAAGCTTCTCTTTCCGCTGATAATTTTCTTGCAGCCTCTATCCCATCGTCTTCAAACAACCTTAAAGCAGCAATCTCCGCCCTTAAACGGGCAATCTCTTCATCATTCGCTGTCCAACCATCAGCGTCGCCTCCTCTCATCTATCTCTCGCTAATAAATTACTTTCTAAGTCTTTTAAACCCAGCTTCTAAATCTTCTTTTAAATCTTCAACATCTTCCAAGCCAATATTGATTCTTAAACAAGTTTTATTGCTGTGAGGCCATTTAGTAGCAGTTCTAACGCCACTTGGGTCAACTGGCAAAATTAGTGATTCATAGCCGCCCCAAGAGTATCCCATGCCGTAATAGTGCAATTTATCAACCATTCTTGCTAAAGATTCGTTGGAATATTTTTTATCAAGAATAATAGTGAATAATCCAGCTGCACCAGTAAAATCGCGCTTCCAAAGCTTATTATTAGCATCAGATTCAAGAGCTGGATAAAGAACTTTTTCAACTTCCGATCTTGCTTCAAGCCATTTAGCAAGCTCTAGCGCTGATTTATAGCAATGATCCATTCTAATTTTTGTAGTTCTTAATCCTCTTTGAACCATATAACAGCTAAATGGAGCTGCAGTCACAGCCATATATCTAAAAGCTTCATACATAACTCTAAAATGCTTTTCTTGCACAGTAATTGCGCCCATCATGGTGTCAGAGTGGCCATTAATATATTTGGTTAAAGCCATTACCGACACATCAACTCCGTGTTCTAATGGTTTAAAATAAATGCCGCTAGCCCATGAATTATCAAGAATTGTAACGATTCCAAGTTTTTTTGCTACTTTGCAAATTGCATCAACATCTTGCACTTCAAAGCTAAGCGAACCAGGGCTTTCCATGAAAATTACTTTGGTGTTTTTCTTAATTAATTTTTTAATATCTTCACCAATATGAGGATCGTAATAAGTAGTTTCAACACCAAGTTTTTTCAAAAATTTATCAGCAAAACTGCGAGTTGGAGAATAAGTGTTATCAACCAAAAGCATGTGATCGCCTTGCTTTAAAAAAGCAACTAATGCAGTGTTAATTGCAGCAGCTCCAGAAGATGTAACAAAACTATTATAACCACCTTCAATATCGGTAATTGCTTTTTCTAGCGCGAAGTTTGTTTGAGTTCCATAGCGACCATATTTAAGCTCATAGGGTTCAACCAAATCATTATTTGAATATCCTCTTTCGGCATAAATCAAATCTTTTAATGTTGGAAAAACAATGGTTGAAGTTTGATAAATTGGCGGATTAACCATCCAACCTTGCTCTTTAGGGTTGCGACCCGCATGCACAATTTTAGTTGCTTCTCTAATTCCTTTTTCCATTTGTCCTTTTTCCATTTGTCCTTTTTCCATAAATATTATCTAGTTAAATTATCACTGAGCAATAAGCCACCAAGCTTTTTGCCACCCAAAATATGAACATGAAAGTGTGATACGGTTTGCGACGCATCCAAACCATTGTTAGTTATCAGGCGATAGCCCGACTTATCCAATCCGAACAAAGTAGCAATTTGTCTAACTTTTTTGAAGAAATCAACTATTTCTTCATCCAGAGCATTATCAGTAAAATCTGCAAACGAAATATATTCACCCTTAGGCACCACTAAAATATGCAGTGGCGCCGCTTTAGAAATGTCGTGAAAAGCCAGAATTTTAG
>CAMDMO010000099.1 GCA_945902255.1 Rickettsia typhi
TTCTACAAGATTTTCTATAACCCTCATTCTTAAATCTAAACTGTAAGGTTTTGCCATAAATTTCTTTAAAAAAACTTATTAATAGTTTTTTTATATTGTGGTGTCAATAGAATTTAGATTTGGTATATACACTAGTTCAAAGATTAGTAGTGGAAAATAAAACAGCAGCTTTAAAAGGTATTTTATCCTGCATGAATGAAGAAAAAAGGCAGGATTTGATTAGCCAAGTTAGCGGAAATTCGAAAAGCTTGATGGAATTGGCGATTGAGGTTAGGGATATTAATTATGGTATTGTAGCTTACTTAGCTTCCATTAATCCTGAATTATTAATTCTACCTTGCACTAGTGGCGCAATTCCAATTCTTTACTTAGCAAAAAAAGGAAATTTCACAACTTTAAAAAGAATAATAGACGATCTTAATAAAATTAATACAAGTTTAGCCGCTGATATAATCAGTATTTCTCATAATGGCGCGACAATTCTAGATCATGCTCTTTCTGCAAAAAAGATAGATTGCGATCTTGTAGATTATTTAATATCAATTAATCCTGAATTGGCAAGCAATCTATATGATACGCTGACTAAAGTAGGTTATGATGGAGCTTCGAAGGTTGTTACTCTAACCAGAAATGGAGATCTAGATGCTTTAAAAAGACTACTGAATAAATTAGAACCAGAAGACAGGAAAAGTTTAATTAATACAGAGTTAAAAGATGGAAGAGGTAAAGTAAAAGTCATAGATATGGCTTACAGAACAAAGAATTACAAAATGATGAATTATTTAGCATCAATTGCACCTCAAGATGTATTAAGAATGAAAGTGGTGGATGCTAGTGGGCCAAATATAACCATTAGCGTAGTCAAAGAATTATTGAATAAAGGAGATTTAGAAAATTTAAAATTACTACTCGCAGAACCCCTTGCAGAAGAGCAAAAGAAAGTGATTTGCGAAGATTTATTTGAGTGGTGTGCAAATCCAACCTTCTTTCGACATGGCATGTCTAAACCTATGCCACATTCAATAAATAAAGATATGGCTTACTATGTCATTAAATTTTTATCCAGTAGCGAATATTTTAACACTAGAAATATATTTAATATCTTATCGTCTGCTCACAAACATTCTCTTCATAATATTATTGAATCTTTTATATCTCTTATCAAGGAAGGCACTATATCACCAGAAGCTATTAATTTAAAAGAAATTCTGAACTATTGTGTCACTAAAAGAAAGTGGTCTTTAGTTAATAATCTTGGAGAAGTTTGTGATTTAGGAGAAGTTAGAGTAGATTTTGGTACTACTGCTAAAAATTGGTCAATCTTGCACTGTCTTGCTAATAGTGATGAACTAGAATATTACGAAGAAGGGATGATACCTGCCTTTAATAGAGAGCCAGAATATTATTGCGTTTCCAGAATAATTAAAAATTTAATCATTCATGGAGTTTGTCGCGATGTTGACTGCCCAAATTCAAAAGGGCTAACTCCTCTTAGAGTTGCAGGATATAATCGTAATAACATCACAGCTTTACTAGAAAGCGGCGCATATAAAGATATTGAATCAGCGCTACTAGCTTTATCTAGCAATAAACCTCTAGCAGCTAGAAATGAAGCTCTATGGGAAGAATCTATTCACCAATTAAATAATTTTAACGAATTTAAGCAAATTTCTAAGTTGGTAGTAGAGTCTATTTGCGAAAGATACTCGGATATTGAAATAGATCCAGATTCTCAGTTTAGAATAGGAAGATTAATTCACCGCAATTTAATCAAAATTTCTGAATTTAATATTGATAAATTAAAAATAGATTTAGGAATCTTTGAAATATTGTTTGGCACAAATCCAGATGCCACCTTAAAAACCAATGCCAAAGAAGGGCCTTTGTTTAAAAGCTTAGTAGATATTATGGCAGAGAGCTTTTCAGAAACTTTTGAGTCTGCGCGCAAAGAAAGTGAAGGCACTGTAATTTCTATTGCTGAATATGAACTATTGGAAGCTAACGAAATAATTTACCACGCACTAAATTCTCGCCTTCAAGGAGATAGATCAAGATCTGATGCAGCAAAAGGAATGGGAGAAGAAGGAGTGGGAGTGGGAGTAGAAAAAGAAGGAGAAGGAGCGGGAAGCTCACTTTCTCCTAAACATTATGAATCTTTGAGTAAAACAATAATGACTAGAACATAAAAGTCTCAATGTAATAAAATTACAGCGACCTCTTATGTTCCACCACCTCATAACATTCAATAATATCTTTCTCTTTTATATCATCGTAATTTTCTAGTGATATACCGCATTCAAAGCCGCTTTTTACTTCTTTTACATCATCTTTAAAGCGTTTTAAAGTTCCTAAAATGCCATCATGAATTACAATATTATCACGAAGTAATCTGACTCTGGCGTTACGCTTAATCATGCCGCTAGTAACAAATGATCCACCAATTTTTCCTGATCCAGATACTTTGAAAACTTGTCTAATTTCAGCTTGACCAAGAAGCTCTTCGCTCATGGTTGGTTCAAGCATTCCAGATAGTAATAATTTCAAATCATCAACTAAATTATAAATGATTGAATAATAGCGAATATCAATATTTTTTTCACGCGCCATTTCTTTAGCTGCTAGATTGGCTCTAACATTAAAACCAATTATTATAGCACCAGAAACTGCAGCCAAACTAATATCGCTCTCAATAATTCCACCTGTTGCCATATGAACAACTTTAATTGCAACTTCTTCATTATTTAACTTAGCAACACTGCCTTGAATTGCTTCGGCTGAACCGTGAACATCGGATTTAATAATTATATTCAAATATTTTAATCCACCTTTACCAGATTCTTTAAAAATATCAGCCAAAGATTTTGCAGAATTTTTTAGAGATTTTTCTTCTTTTTCTTTTCTAGCACGATATGAAATAATCTCACGAGCTTGGCGCTCTTCTGTAACTTCAACAAACTTATCACCAGCATTTGGTGCATTATCTAAACCAAGCACTTCAACAGCCATTGATGGTGTTGCACTTTTTATATTCTTACCCTTTTCATCAACTATTTTTCTAACCTTTCCGTAAGAAGTTCCAACAACTATTAGATCAGAAATATTTAATGTACCACTTTGCACTAATAAAGTTGCAACCACGCCTCGAGCTTGATCAACTCTTGATTCAAGAACCACGCCATTAGCTTTTCCTTCGTAAGGCGCTCTTAAATCTAGCATTTCTGCTTGTAATAAAATTACTTCTTCAAGCTTATCTAAATTCATTTTTTGCTTGGCTGAAACCGGCACAAACATAACATCACCACCTAAATCTTCGGCAATTATTTCATAAGATAAAAGTTCGTTTTTTACCCTTTGCGGATCAGCGCCAGGCTTATCAATTTTATTAACCGCAACAATAATTGGCACATTTGCAGCCTTGGCATGGCTAATTGCTTCAATTGTTTGAGCCTTAACACCATCATCTGCCGCAACAACTAACACAACAATATCGGTTATATTAGCACCACGAGAACGCATTTCTGTAAATGCTTCATGTCCAGGAGTGTCAAGGAAAGTAATATAGCGACCATCTTTAACCTGCACACGAGATGCGCCAATATGTTGAGTAATTCCACCATGCTCACCTGCAACAACACTGGTTTCACGCAAAGCGTCAAGCAAAGATGTTTTACCATGATCAACGTGACCCATGATTGTTACAATTGGTGCGCGCGGCAATGATTCTGAAGCTAATTCACTACTTTCTAAAACATTTTCAACATCAGAGTGAGATACTCTTTTAACTGTATGTCCAAATTCAGTAATTATGATTTCTGCAGTATCAGCATCAATAACTTGATTACTAGTTGCAACCATTCCCATTGAGAAAAGTTTTTTAACCACATCGCCAGATTTTTCTGACATACGATCTGCAAGCTCAGAAACTATAATTAAATCTGGTAATAAAACTTCACGAGCTACTTTTTTATATTCTTTAGAACCTTGTTGTTCTTGCTGTCTTAATTTAGCTTTTTTTCTTCTGCGCATTGCGCCTTCAGATTTATCAAAATCTTCATCAATAATGTAAGTTGTAAGCTTTCTAGTATTTACTCTTTCTTGTTTAAAAGCTGGCTTACCTTTTTTAAGCTCTTCTTCTTCAAATTTATTTACAGCTGGAGTAGAAAATTTCTTTAACTTCTTTTTTTCTTTTTCAATATTCTCTTTTTGAATTCTCTCTTGCTGCTCTTTTTGCCTTCTGTCATCAAGCAATTTTTCACGCTCTTCTTTTTGGCGATTAGTAATTGCAATACTGCTTTTAATTTTATTTCTAACATCAAAATTATCTAAACCAAATGACGATGTGACTACAGGCTTCACAACCTCAACCACCGGCTCAGATTTTTCTTCTTCTATTTTTACAACAACTTCTTCAACGACTTCTTCTTGTTTTTCTTCTTTAACTTCAACTTGCTCTTTTTCTAATTTTTTAGAAGTTTTTTTAACCGCTTTTTCTTTATCTTTTTCTTTATCTTTTTGTTTTTCCTTATTAATTTTATCTAAAACATCGTGATTTTTATCTTCTTCCACAGATTTTTGACCAGAAATCGCTCTCATTCTGGCTTCAACTTCATTTTTATTAAGAACTGAGGAATCGTCATCTACCCTCGCCTCTTTTTTTCTGCCTTTAATCGTTACTTGAACAGAAGATCCGCCAACTTTTTTGCTATCCACAACAACAGCTTTAGGCGCAATATTATTTTGGCCAGCAACCGGCATTTTCAGCTTTAGCGTTAACTTTGAGCGAGTTGTATCTTGATTATCTTTATCAGTCATTATGTTTTAAATTTACTGTAATAAAAGTTGGGTTGTGTACTTAATTCTGTGTTCAAGAATCATCCTTCGACAAGCTCGGGATGACATTGAGAGACATAACAAGTCTAAATGTCATCCCGAGCTTGTCGAAGGATGATTCTTGAGCGCAGAATTTTATAAACACAATCAAAAATTGCTGAAAAAGTTATTTTTATGCAAAATTAGATTTGTCGCAAAATATCAAAATTTTGCGACATTTTCTCTAAGAACATGTCACAAGTCTTTTTAAACCAACTACGCAGTTTTTTGCAAATATTCTTCTGCTCTGCGCTTAATTTCTCTTGCTACATCTTCATCAAATCCTTCAATTGATTGAATTTCAGAGATTTCAGATTCCGCAAGATCTTCGATAGTCAAGAAACCTTCAGAAGCAAGAAGATTTGCAATCATATCTTCAACATCTAGCGCATCAACAAATAGTTTCGAGGCTTGATTGAATTCAGCAGTTCTTCTAACTGATTCTTGTTCATCAGTCATAATGTCAATTTTATAACCAACTAATTTAGAAGCTAATTTAACATTTTGTCCACCGCGTCCAATTGCAAGGCTGAGTTGATCTTCAGCAACCACAACTTCAATTAAACCATTTTCTTCATCAACCACTACTTTGCTTATTTTAGCTGGAGTTAATGCGTTGATTACAAGTTCAGCAATATTTGATGACCATTTTATGATATCAATTTTTTCACCACGAAGTTCAGAACTTACAGATTGCACTCTGCTTCCTCTAATACCAATGAAAGAACCAATGATATCGATATCATCACGACGAGAATAGATTGCAATTTTAG
>CAMDMO010000100.1 GCA_945902255.1 Rickettsia typhi
CAATGGCATTAAATGGAATAAGTTTACAAATTCGATCAACTTGATTATAAGGCATTTGTAAAACCCGACCCACATCTTTCAAGACTGCACGGGCTTGTAATTTTCCAAAAGTAATAATTTGCGCCACATAGTCGCGACCATATTTTTGCTGCACATAATCAATTACTTCATCGCGCCTAGTTTGACAAAAATCAATATCAAAATCGGGCATTGAAATTCTATCTGGATTTAAAAATCTTTCAAAAAGTAATCCAAAACGAATTGGATCAAGATCGGTAATTTGAAGTGACCATGCCACTAAAGAACCCGCGCCAGAACCTCTTCCAGGGCCGACTGGAATATCATTATTTTTTGCCCATTTTATAAAATCAGATACGATTAAAAAATAGCCAGAGAAATTCATTTTGATAATTACGGATAATTCAAAATCAAGGCGAGCTATATATTCTTGAGTAATTTTTTCTTTTTCTTCAGAAGTAAAATTTTCATTTTCAAATTTACGCTCAAGCTTTATTTTTAAGCCTTCTAAAGCTTGTTTTTTTAATTCAAGAGCTTCATCAAAATCATTTTCACTACTAAATTTGGGAAGAGTTGGTGGGCGTTCAAATGCCATTATACAACATTTTTTGGCAATATTAATTGTATTTTCAATTGCTTCTGGAATATCGCTAAATAAGGCTTCAAACTCTTTTGGGCTTTTGAAAAACTGTTCATCTGAAAGTTTTTTGCGATCAGATTCTGAAAAAAATCTTCCTTCGCCAACGCAAGATAAAATATCTTGCGCTTCGTGCATTTCTTTGGTTAAAAAATAAGTATCATTTGTTGCAACTAGTGGCAGAGAGTGTTTAAAAGCTAGCTCAATAAATTTTTCTTCAAGCAAAATTTCGTTCTTACCGCCATGTCTAGAGATTTCTATGTAAAAATTTTGTGGAAAAATTTTTACAAATTCCGCAATTAATTCATTTAATTTATCGTCTTGACTATCGAGTAAAAATTTTCCTATAAAGCCTTCGCATCCACCAGAAAGAGCGATTAAACCAGCTGATTTTTCTTTTAGTAAATTAAAATTAATATGAGGAGATATTCCGCTTTGACGATTTAAAAAGCTGTTACTAACAAGATACATCAAATTTTTATATCCCTCTTCGCTATAGGCAATTAAAGGCAGCTTTACTAATGATTTTTCAATATCCAGATTAGAAGGATTTTTTTGAGATTTTTCATTAAAATTTATCAACATTTCGCAGCCAAGAATTGGCTGAATTCCTGCTTTTTTACAAGCTAGCGAAAACTCCAGAGCTCCAAAAAGGTTTGCGCAATCCATAATGCCAAGCGCCGGCATTTTATAAGCTTTGGCTTTTTCAATAATGTCGTAAATTTTTATAGCGCCTTTGCAAAGCGAATAAGTTGTGTGATTGCGTAATGCGATGAACATTTAAAATAAATTGAGTTCCAAAAAAAAGCTAAGGCGGCAGTATCTCGCTAATTAATTTTGATTCAATTGATTTTTAGTAAAAAATTATTAACCCTGAATTAAAGGTTGCTATAAGCTTTTTTTATCTAAAGCGCCTCTAAAATTCGATGTTGGGAATATGCAAAATTAGCGCGGCATGCTATAATTTGGAGTTAATAATTAAAAATATGATAGATTTTGCTCTTTTACATAGAAGAAAATTTAGAAACTTACTTGCTATAAGAAAAAGGGTTGAGGGAGTGGATGATGTAGTTTCTTATTATAATGAAAAATATCCAGAAAGACCAAAAATAAATCATGTTACTCAAAACTATAGCGAAGTTAGAAAGGGGCGGGAAGAAACGATTAGATCTTTAAGAGAGCTTTTAAAGGCCCAGCCTTTAGAACCTGTAAAAATAATTTTTACACTTTATGCGCCAGTTTATAATGAAGTAGATGGTGAGTTTGGGCATCTAAATCACTCAGATCCTATATTACTTACAAAAGATAAATTAATTTTACTAAGAGATTCTAAAACATTTGGTTTTGGTGGCTTTACTCTAAGGGTTATTGCAGAGAAGTTGGGATTGCAATTTGTTGAACAAAGATCGACAACAACTTCTATCCAAGGAGACGGTGTTTCTTGTTCTAGTATAGCACTAGGAATATTAAAAGACTTGGATTGTGAAGATTTGAAAAAAATTGCTACATTTGATAATGGTTACCAGCCGTTATCAAAAATGCTAAAATATTCTCAATCAGCTGGACATCTAGAAGAGTTTGATAAAGAAATACAGGAATTTCCCGTTAAAAAAGGTGGCAAAACCTTGTCAAAATATGTAGAAGAAGGGAAGTTATTGCAAAAAGATGGAGGAAGAATTTATGGCAAAATTGACAAAATAAGAAAAATATTATTAAGAAGACTGGCAGAATCATCTGTTGAGGCTGGTGAAGCTAGCGCTGTATCATCTGCAGTTTCTCCGCAATTAAGTTTTGGAGCTTTTGGAGATGCTGGCGGAGCCGGCATGGCTGGTGTAGATGTTGCTGCTGAAGGAGAAGCCCTTATATCTAGCATCTCACCCGTCTCTGCGATTGATAATAGGTCTGTTAACATTAATTCTTCACCATCACCTTGCTCAACATCACTTTTAAAATCGCTACCACCATCACGCTCACCACGATAAGAGTGCGGTTAGTTTATTTATATGTCAACCTTTCCATACCCAGAATCATCTTTCGACAAGCTCAAGATGACATAGAAGTAACCATAAGCCATCCGAACTTGATGTCATCTTGAGCTTGTCGAAAGATGATTCTGGGTATGGAATTTTAGACGCTACCTAAGATGTTACAACTTCTAAAACTTTATCAAAAGCAATCCTTGCATCATCTTTCTCAAATAACGGCATTAATTGCAAAAACCTATCTAAATCAACCTTATTAGGATAGGAAAAATAACCTCCATCACCAAAATCTTTTTGTTTAAACACGGCAATCTCTTCGCCATCAGAAATTTTTCTTAAAGCCTTTACAATCAAGTCACACCCACCTTTATAAAGATTGTTAATATTTAAAAATAACGAAGAATTCCAATCAATTTTTTCTTCAGAAAAATCAATAATATCTCCAGCATCAATTTTAGAATCTGAAATATAATGCAATGTTGTATTAAGCTTTTTTTCGCCATTTAAAATTGCCCAAAAACTCGCCATAACTCCGCGATATTTAGGTAATAATCCAGAATGTAAGTTCAAAACACCAAGATGAGGAATGTTAATTAGTTCCTGTTTAAAAATTTGTCCAAAACGAATAGAAATAATTAAATCTGGCGCAAATCCTTTAAAATCAGCTATCGCCATTTCAGAATTAACATTTTCATAACTTAAAACTTTCGTTCCAAAAAAATCAGCAACCCGCTCAAAAGTAAAAATTTTCTTTGAAGCTCTATCTTTATCATCAAAATTTTTAAAAAAATCCTTCCACCCATTTCTCTCAATTTCTTTCATCATCACAACCCCCGACTCCAAATTCACTAAACTCCCAATTTTTTGCGATAAAACTATTTTGACTTGATGTTCTCTTAACGCTGGAAAGAGAAAATTTAAAGCGGTTAGGGAGTGAATATCTTGGTTTAGGAAGAGTAGAAGTTTCATGGTTTAATGAGTTCTCTCTCCATCTAATTCTTCTGGTTTTAAAATAGCGGAATCCATTTGCTTTGGAGTCGGAGATGAAGAGGGTAATTCAATTATCGAATTCTGAATTTCTTTTGCAGCTTCTTCCATATAGTTAAAAGCTTGTTCTATTTCATGTGGCGGATGCGATAAGGCAATTCTAACTAGCATTTCATCCGGATTAAATAAAAAACATTCTCCAGGCACTGTGCCAACTCCAGCGCCGTTTAACAACCATTCAGCAACATCCAATCCGGTTTTCATTTTTTTATCTTTATAAATTTTATTACGCAAACCAGAAAAATCTAATAAGTAAACATTACATGATTCTGGATCTGGAATATAAGCTTTTACATAAGATTCTTTTCCACTTTTTTCTTCACCAAAAACTTCGCAAAATTTCTTATTAAGTTGCTCAATTTTTTCTTTAATTAACTCTATATTAAAAAGATATTTTTGACGATTATCTTCAAGATATGATAAATTTTCTTCGCTATCCATCATAGATTTTATCATAATTTCTTCGAATCCAGGAGTTATTCCCCCTAAAGACGCAAGACCTTTGATTATATCTTGTGGTCCAACGCAAAAACTTGCTCTTATAAAAGGAAGTCCCATTGATTTTGACATTGAGGTAAATGTTACGCTTCTATCTAACATTCCATCAACCGCCGCTATTGAAAAATGTTTTTTATCTGGATTGATAATATTACTGACAAAGGCTTCGTCTGATATAACAAATATATCATTTTTTTTAACAATATCAGCTATTGCATGAGCATTTTCTTCCGTCATTACAACGCCAGTGGGGTTATTTGGATAACATAGTAATAATAATTTAGCTCCACTTCTCTTTATTGCCGCATCTAGCTTTTTTGGATCTAATAAAAAGCCATCTTCTTTTCTTGTTGGAACTGTTTCGAATTGAATATTTTTAATTTGTAGTTGTTTTAAATAATAATCAAAAGTTGGAGTTGGAATTAAAATTTTTTTTATTTTAAGAGTATCGTAAACTAGAGATATGCCAGACAATATGCGTTCGTTTAAAGTAATATTCTCAGTTCCACATATAATCCCTCGTCTTCGAAAGAATTTACCGCATTGTTCTAGCGCTAATTTATTCGCACCCAATCCTTTAAGTTGTTTATAAGATCTGCTGCTGCTATCAAAGCTTGATAAAACATGTTGCGGCGCCTCTGATATTGAGCCTGCAGAGGTCATATCAATTCTTGATTCATGGCAATGTTCTAAAAAATTAAAGGCTGATAAATGAGGAAGTTCATATCGTTTTGTTTGTGATGCACCACCAACATAGCTTAGAAATCTTCTTGCTGCTCGTGACATTTATATAAACCTCTCAGCTGTTACTATTAAAATTTTTTCCCTAAGTTTTTTTAGGTCGTCCAAGTTTTTAGTAAGAGGTGTTGAGTTTTGTTGTTCGTAATTTTTAGAAAAAAGAAATAAATCTCCTAAATCTTTTATCACAAGATCTGCATCTGCTATCTTTTTTCCATCAAAAAATTCTATCGCGGTAATAAGAGATTTATCTAGTTCGTCACTAATTTTTATGTTAGAAATATCATTATCTGAGGCTTCTATCCTATTTTTAATATCTGAGATTAGGGCAATAAAGGCTTTATTTAACGATGTTATAACTAACTTAATTTGTGACGAAGGTTTTTTATTTTCTGCAGATTTTGCATCAAGAAAAGATAGAAAGTTAATCAAGTTTTCAAGTTTATTAATTTGACTTAACAAGTCTAAAGCATTCATAAAAGATAAAATTCTATTGAAGTAATCAATAGTTATAAATTAATCATAAATTTTTTTTATGATAGATGTTATTTTAAGTGATAGTTCTGAATAAACACTCGGTTTAATCACTCTCCCCTTGAGGGAGAGTCGAAGAGCGCAGCGATTCGGTGAGGGGTCGAAGGGTTAT
>CAMDMO010000101.1 GCA_945902255.1 Rickettsia typhi
CATCGCAAATTTGCGGATCCATGAAATAGTAAAATTTTCTTACTTCCTCATCGCTATATAATTTAAAAATTTCTGAAAAATCTTCCGCAACAACTTGTCTGCCGAATAGTCTTTCAGTTTCAATGGTTGTTGGAATTTCCTTAGCTTTAAAAACTTTTTTACCGCTGTTTAATTCAACCATGCGGTCTTTAAAATCGGTAACTTTCACATACCAAGAGCTTACTGCGCGATAAATTAATGGCGTATCAGTGCGCCAGCAATGAGGATAATTGTGAAGATATTGTTCAGTTTTAAGCCAAGCGCCAGTTGATTTTAGATATTTTATAATATCGTCATTAGTTTCAAAAACTTGGCGACCTTTTAGTGATAAATTATCTAAATCAAAAATTTCAGAAGTAAATTTTCCACCTTCATCAACTGGGCAGAGAGTTGCAATTCCATTAGCTTTACAAAGTAATTGATCGTCTTCACCAAATCCTGGTGCCATGTGAACGATGCCAGTTCCTTCTTCGGTTGTGACGAAATCACCGTGAAGAACTGTAAATGATTTTGGACTATTTATTACTTTTTCGTTTTTAGATAAGTAAGGGAAGAGTGGTTTGTGCTTTAGGCCAACAAGCTCGGAACCTTTAAATCTAGCTATTTCATTTTCATTGCTTCCAAATGTAATTGGAAAAGTCATTGGAAATTTTGACGAAGCTTTTTCTATATGAATTTCATCACCCACTATTTTAGCGGTGTACTCAATATCTTTCCCCACTGCTAAACCTAAATTCGAAGGCAATGTCCAAGGGGTAGTAGTCCAAGCCACCAAAGATGTCACCCTGAGCTTGTCGAAGGGTGATTCTGAATTTGGGCTTGAATCATGCTTCGACAAGCTCAGCATGACATCGAGTAATTTTTTTGCACTCTCTTCAACCAACTCAAACTTCACCGTTACCGCCTTACTCTCCTTCCTTCTATAAGAATTATCCATTCTAGTTTCAAAATTCGAAAGCGGCGTTTGGCAAGCCCAAGAATAAGGAACTACGCGAAAATCTTCATATAACAAGCCTTTAGCAAAAAGCTGTTTAAAGGCCCAAAGTACTGATTCCATGTAATTAACATCCATGGTTTTATAGCCATTTTCGAAATCAACAAAACGACCTTGTTTTTCAACATAACTTTTCCATTCATCAGCATATTTCATTACTGATTTTTGGCAGGCGGCATTAAATTTTTCGATACCATATTCTTGAATAGCAATTTGCCCAGAAATTGACCTTCCTTCAAGGGCGGTAAGTTCTTTTTCGGTTTCCATTTCAACCGGCAAACCGTGTGTATCCCAGCCAAATTTACGCTCAACTTTTTTACCCTTCATGGTTTGATAACGGGCAAAAATATCCTTAATAAAGCCAGTTAATAAATGACCATAATGAGGAAGTCCGTTAGCAAAAGGAGGGCCGTCGTAAAATACGAATTCTGATTTTTCTTCTGCTTCATGGCGGCAGTTGGTATGGTCTTTCAAAGCGCATGGGCTAAGCACAGGAGATACATTATCATCATCTAAATCTTGATTAAAATTTCTAATCTCAATTGATTTTTCAAATATTTTATTTTCTTGCCAAAATTTTAAGATGTCTTTTTCCAAAGCAGCAAAATCAAGGTTTTGATTGGCTTGAGGATAATGTTTTTCTTTTGTCATTTTTGATAGGTTGTTTTGAATATTAATCTCTCCAGCATAACAAACTGCTTGAATTTAGGTCAACTAAAACTTAGAATTTTGGTCTTATTTCTTTAAAAATCCCTTAATTTATTCATGAAAAAGCTAAAAATTGGTCTTGCAGGACTTGGAATAGTCGGAAAAGGAGTTTACGATATTTTGCAAAAAGATGCTGCGTTAATTTCAAAAAGAACCAAAAACCAACTTGAGCTAGTTGCAGTTTCTGCGCGCAGTAAAAAAGATTTTATCGATAGCAAAATCAAGTTTTATGAAAATACAATTGATTTAGCAAATGATCCAGAAATTGATGTTATTATTGAAGTAATTGGCGGAGATGGAATTGCAAAAGATTTATTTGAAACTGCAATTAAAAATGGTAAAAAAATTGTTACCGCTAATAAAGCTTTAATTGCCGAGCACGGAGTTGAGCTTGCTAAATTAGTTGAAAAACATAATGGATATGTTGGTTTTGAAGCCTCGACCGCTGGCGCTACTCCAGTTATTAAAATGTTCAAAGAAGGTCTTTCTGCTAATAAAATTGAAGAGTTTTATGCAATTTTAAACGGAACTTGTAATTTTATTTTAACAAAGATGAAAGATGAAAATCTTGATTTTGCTTCGGCACTTAAAGAAGCGCAAGATTTAGGCTATGCTGAATCTGATCCAACTTTTGATATTAAGGGAATTGACACTGCTCATAAATTAACAATTTTAGCTTCAATTGCAGCTGGTTCAAAGCCATTATTTAAAGGCTTACATATTGAAGGAGTTGATGAAATTTCAATTGATGATATTAATTTAGCTAATGATTTTGGTTACAAAATTAAGCTTTTAGCAATTTATAAAAAAATTGGCGATTCTTACCAACAAACAGTTTATCCAGCCTTAATTAAAGCTTCTGATAAAATCGCACAAATTGATGGGGCATTTAATGCCATTTTAACTAAAGCCTCAAATGCTAATTGGAATATTACAGTTGGAAGTGGCGCTGGCAGCCTTCCAACCGCATCTGCGATAGTTGCAGATTTAATTGATATTGCAAACGATCGCTATTCTCCAATGTTTGGCGTTGCAAGTGGTGATTTAAAAGATTCTAAAATTATTCCAATTTCTGATAGAGTAGGGCAATATTTTATAAGATTAGTAATTGATAAAAATTTGGCAAAAAAATCAGATTTAGCTGAGGTAATTTTTGGTAAAAAAATTACGATTGAAAAATCAGCATTTTTTGACCGTGATGAAGAAATTTTATGTGGTTTTTTAACCAATCAACAAAAGGAACAAGATATAGTTGAGGCTTTAAAAAATCTTGACCATAATTTAGTAAAATTTAGCAAGTTCTTGCGAGTTGAAACTATGGGATTTTAAACAATAATCAAAAAATCGATGTCTAACTTTATTTTAGAAATATTTAGCGAAGAAATTCCTGCTTTAATGCAAAAAGCGGCAGCTGAAAATTTTGCTAAAATTGCGATAGAAATTTTTGCTAAAAATAATTTTTTACTTAATGAATCGCAGGTTAAGTCTTTTATTTCAGCGCGTCGCCTTACTTTACAAATTGAAAATTTAGAAGGATTTCAAATAATTCCAACTACTAAAAAAGTTGGTCCACGCATAAATTCTGATAGAAAAGCCGTTGAAGGATTTTTAAAATCTGTTGGTCTAACTAGTGAGCTAGATTTAGAAAGCACCGAAAATAATGGTCAACTTGTTTATGTTTTTACAAAGCCAGAATCGAAAATAAAAACTGCAGAAATAATAAAAAATTCTCTGGTTCAAATTTTACAAAAAATGACCAGTGCTTGGCCAAAATTAATGAGATGGGACGCGGTTGATGATGAAAAAAAATTGCTTGGTCAGCCAAAGTGGATAAGGCCAATTCGTAATATTCTTTGTTTGTTTGATTCTGAAGTTATTGATGTTGAATTTGCTCATTTAAAATCAAATAATTTAACTTTTGCACATTATGCAAAAACTTCCAAACCATTAGAAATTTTAGATGCCAAAGATTATCGAAAAATTTTAAAAGAAAATTTTATTATTCTTGATCAAAAAGAACGAAAAGAAAAAATTTTAGAGCAAATCAAAAAAATTTCTTCAAGTCTGGAATTGGAATTGGTTGATGATCCGGAAAAATCCTCTCTTTTTGATGAAGTAACCGGTCTTTGTGAATGGCCGCTTGCAATGGTTGCGTCGATTGATAAAAAATTTATGAAATTACCAGATGAAGTTTTGGTTTTAACTTTAAAACTTAATCAAAAATATTTTTGTCTAAAAAATAAGAATCAATCATTAGCTGATAAATTTATTTTTGTTTCAAATGCTTTAATTGAAAATGATTTTACTCAAATAAAAATCATTTCTGATAATGAAAAGCTGGTTAGAGCGCGCTTGAGTGATGCAGAATTTTTTATTGCTGAAGATCTTAAAAAGCCTTTAATTTCAAGGATTGATGATCTTAAGCAAATCGTTTTTCATAAAAAACTAGGATCAATTCATGATAAGGTTAATCGTCTAAATAATTTAGCAAAATTCCTTTCTATTTTCGTTCCTCATTGCAATTTATCTTTAGTTGAAAAGGCAGTTTCTTTATGCAAAGCTGATCTTACAACCAAAACAGTTGCCGAACTTCCAGAATTACAAGGAAAAATCGGCAGCTTTTATGCTGATAAACAAGGTGAAGATAAAAAAGTTTCCTCAGCAATTTATGAACATTATTTACCTCTTGGGCCGAATTCAGAATTGCCCAATACATCACTTGGAATTGTGCTTTCAATTGCAGATAAAATTGATTCAATAGTTGGATTTTTCTTGGCTGATGAAAAACCAACTAGTTCAAAAGATCCTTACGCCTTAAGACGCGCTGTGCTTGGAATTGTAAGAATTAGTTTTCAACATAACATTGCATTTCCGATTAGAATTTTAGTTGAAAAATCTCTTAACGCTTTTCCAAATAAATTATTGAAAAGCATTTTAGGTGAAAAAGAAGATAAATTTTTTGAAGGAAAAAAATTACTTGTTGAAGAAGTGATAAAATTCTTTGTCGAAAGATTAAAAGTTTATTTAAGAGAAACTGAATGTGTCAATTCTGAAGTAGTAAATGCAGTAATTGAAGAATATCTTTCAGACCTTGATGCTCATAAATATTGCGACATTTTATATCTTGCAAAAAAGATAAAATTTCTTGATTCATTCATTCAATCACCAAAAAATCATAAGATTATTGAGCTCTATAAAAGATCTGCAAATATTTTGGCAATTGAAGAGAAAAAAGATGGCAAAAAATATGATGGAAAGCCGGCTTTGTTATCTTTAAGAAATAAATATGAAATTATTCTTTATCGCAGAATTAAACAAATTAACTCCGATTTTAAAAAACTAATTATTAAAGGTGAGTTTGAAGCGGCATTTAAACTTTTACATGTTCTTGAATCTCCATTGGCGCATTTCTTCGATCATTTAACTGTTAATGACAAAGATAAAAATATTAGGGGAAATCGTTTATTATTATTGTCTAAAATTAGATCTCTTTTTGGGTTAGTAGCTGATTTATCTAAGATCAAAATATAGCTAATTATGCTCTTAAAAGAAGTTTATAATCACGAATTTTTACAGAATCTTTCTAATACAATTTTAAAATTCGATAAAAAATTTGATGAAAAAGAATTTCTAAAAATTGCTAAAGGAAAAACTTGGGAAGATAAATCTCTCAAAGAAAGAATGCGCGCAATAACTCAAGGTTATGGAACGCAGCCAAGCGCAAGCTTTAGATGCTCAAGATGAGTTAGGTAAGTTTCGAAATCAGTTTGTCATTACTGATCCAGATACTTGTTATCTAGATGGTAATTC
>CAMDMO010000102.1 GCA_945902255.1 Rickettsia typhi
CATTAAATTACCATCTGGTGTAACTATTTTATATGATAAAGATACGCTACTTAACTTATTCGCTTCTGTTAATATTTTATATGTTTTTTTGATAACTTCTTCGTTTTCTGGAATTTTACAATTAAATAAAGAGACTGTTTTCATAATCTCTGGATCAGTGACAATTGATTTAAAATCTTCATAATCTTTATCTCCCTCTTTTGCATGAGGGTCAAATGGTTCTAGTCTAAAGCCTTTAAAATTTAGGATGTTTTCTAGATTTATCATTGTTTGGAGTTAGCTTTATGGTTTATGAAGTGTGATGACTATTGCTAGCGGATTATTTATCTGTGAACTGACATTTCATCAGAGATCCGTCTATTTTTTGTCACAATTTAGGTGAAGAATATTTTCTTAAAAAGAATTAAATAAAAATGACTGTGATGAGATCGTAGCTTTTATATGGAGCATAGTCAATGAGGTTGCTCCACTTATATTTAAGCAATAAGTCATCTTGTTTCAAAATGGGATCATTCTTAAGAATCGTCAACGCATAATTGCTACATCATATTTTTGGTATTACAAAACTTTTAGCGCTAGTTCGCCGATAAAAAACATATATTAAACCCCGTCATCTTTGAAGCGAAGCTTCGAGGATCTCGCGAGCTTAGACTTCTAAGTCAAATTCACGAGATCCTCTGAACCTTTGGCTCAAGGATGAGGGGTTTTTTATCAGCGAATTAGCGTTCTTAGCTTAAAAATAAAAAGGTATAGTGTTTCAAATTAATAATATTTTGTGATAGAAAAAAATTTTCTTATCAAAAAACATTATATAACTTGTAAAGATTTTATAGTGTAAGGTAAATTAAATCTTTCTACAAAAAGCATATTTCAATTCTAAAAATCACAGTAAAAATTGCAAAAAAAGATTAACAAAAACCACAAGACAAAAAATTTTTTTCAAAAAATTTATTATAATCTCGCGCTCTTTCCAATCGATAAAAACGACTATTATTATGGTAAGGTTTTAAAGCGTAGCGAGTCTGATCCTAGCTATCCAACTAGGTTTAAAAAAATTCGCAAAAGACATCAAAGAATTTTTGCTAAAATAAGAAAAAAGCAGAAAGAGAAAATGGATTTGGGCAGAGCCTATAGCATTTTTTCTTATGTTTTACTTTGTTTAGTAGTTGGATGGATTGCGCTAAATAGCTTTATGATTTATCGCAATTTTTGGAGAGGTGTTGACAAGCAAGTTGTTTTTCAAAGTGAGGTTATTGAAAAAGCTTCAACTGCATTATTCAGCTCGGTTGATAATTATTTAAATTATGTTGGCGATAAAATTTTGGCCTTAGGTGGTGAAAAAAATTTAGATATTATTTCTAAGGTTGTAAAAAGAACTCAGAATAAAGATATAGGTCAGCGCAATGTTTCATCTTGGATGAATATTAGCTTTGTGGGTAATAATGATAAAATCATAGTTGTTTCAGATAATGGAATTTTAAAAAAACCAGAAGAAGTTGCTGATTATTTTCCTATAAAAGAAGCGAAAATCAAAAATGCTTGGCGGTTAAAAGTTGGAAAAATGACACATGTTGAAACTGATATTGCTTCATATGACATGATTCCTGTTGCGATGCGTATTGATTATGATGATCTAAAAACGGTTGGTATTTTTATTTCTCAAGTTCCAACTGAAGTTGTACAAAGACAAATCGATTGGGTTTTTGGTGATGAAGATGTGTGCTATATTTTGGTCGATAAAAATTATGATTTATTAGCCTTTTCAAGTGGTTTTGATAATAGTAAATATGATGCAGGATTATTAAAATCTAAGTCTTATTTGCATGAAGCAATTGCTGAGAGGAAAGGGGTTTCAGAAAATTTTTTACCATTTAAATTTCAAATTAATGATTGCGTTTTTTCTCATTTTCAAAAATCAGCGGAATATCCCGTTACTGCTTTGGTTGGATATAATCATAGCAATGCGGTAAAAAATCTTATTTATCAGCTTTTAATTTCAGTTGGACAGTCGGTGGTGGTGAGTCTTTTATTCATGGTGACAATTCATATTTTTAGAGGAATAAAAATTACACCATTTTTAAAAGAATTGATTGGTGCTAGAGTTGCGGCGGAAGCGGCGAGTGTGGCTAAAAGTCAATTTTTATCTAATATGAGTCACGAGTTAAGAACTCCGATGAATGGCATTATTGGAATGAGTCAGGCGCTTCGAGAATCGGGAAAATTAAAGGAAGAGGAATTAGATCAAGCCAGCACAATATATCGCTCAGCAGATTCATTATTATTAATTTTAAATGATATTTTAAATTTTTCAAAAATTGAAGCTCATAAAATTGATATAGAGGCAATTAATTTTAATCTTAGAGATTTAGTGGAAGATATTGCTAATCTAATGTCGTCTGCAGCTAATAATAAAAGCTTAGAAATTATTACTAAGATTGAACAAAATGTACCAGAATTTGTGATTGGAGATTCCGGAAGAATTAGGCAGGTGATTAATAATTTAATTAATAATGCGATTAAATTTACTTATCACGGTCAAATTTTTATCAATGTAAAATTAGAAAAAGCAACTATGCATGGCGCGGTTGTTGTTTTTAATATTCAAGATAGTGGAATTGGAATTCCTGCTGAAAAAATTGGTAATATGTTTAAGGCGTTTACGCAAGTTGATATGTCAACCACCAGAAAATATGGTGGCACTGGTCTTGGATTGTCAATTTGTAAAGAATTGGTTGAACTAATGAAGGGTGAAATTGGCGTTGTAAGCAATTCTGGTCAAGGTTCTAATTTTTGGTTTAGAGTTCCGTTTAAAGAATCTGAAGTAAATATTGAGGAAAAAAATCCTTATTCAAAACAAATGAATGAAATAATTGGTCGCAAGATAATTGTTATCGAAAACAATGTTTTGGCAGCAAAGGTTATGAGTGAAAATCTTACCGATGTGCAATTGAATCATCATATTATTGGTAATTCCGGAAATAATTTGAATGTGGAAGAAAGGTTAAAAGATATCATGTTATCTTTAGAAAAATCTGTGCAAGAGTTTGGTATTGCTGAGGTAATCGTTATAAGCCACAATATTCACAACGGAATTAATGCGATAGAAATTGCTGAAAAAATTAAATCCATTGAGGCTATAAAAAATGTGCCGCTAATTGCGATGATCTCTATTCAAGATAAGTTAAAGTTAAAATCAGAAAATTTAAAAATATTTACTCGTATTATTGCTAAGCCAGTTAAAAAAGAGCGCTTCTTATTATCATTATTTTTTGTTTTTGGAATTACTTATTACGAAGAAGGCGGATCTTTAATTGAAAAAGGTGAGGTGAAGGAGGAGAACTTGCGCGCTAAGGGAATTAAAATATTACTCTGCGAAGATAACGAGGTAAATATAAAAGTTGCGACAATAATTTTGAAGCGCTTTGGTTTTGAAATTGACTTAGCGGAAAATGGTCAAGAGGCGTTAAATAAATTTATGCATGTGAAATATGACATGATTTTTATGGATTGCATGATGCCGATTATGGATGGATTTGAAGCGACGAAAAAAATACGCGAAATTGAAAGAGAGCGAGAAGTTACAAACCCAGTGTTAATAATAGCCCTAACTGCAAATGCTGGCAAAGATGATAAAGATAAATGTTTAAAATATGGTATGAATGATTTTGTTTCGAAGCCAATTAAAAGAGAAACTATTGAAAATGGTTTGAATAGATGGCTTGAAGCTGCGGCGAAGAAGTAATTCATTTTATACCCTAGCTTGGGCGCTGTTTGTAAACGCGCCCTCATTACTTCATGCAATGTTAAAATAGGCAGAAAGTGTGGGCTGGGTTACAAACCCAGCCCAGCGCTGGGGTTCGGCTCTGGGCGGCTGGAAAGTTTGCGGCGAAGAAATAAACCATACCTCAGCTGGGCGGAGTTTGTAACTCCGCCCTAACTTTCATGCTAAGTTTAAGTAATTATAAATCTTAAATTTTGGCTTGCGCAATCGCACCCACAAATTCATGTAAAAAATTTACTCAAACCCTAACCGCAATATTTTTTTCTTTTAAAAGTTCCTTCGCTTGTCTTATAGAAAATTCTCTAAAGTGAAAAATCGAAGCGGCCAAAACTGCGGAAGCACCAGCATTTATACCATCTGCAAGATGTTCTAAATTTCCAACTCCTCCAGATGCAATGACGGGAATTGTTACTGATGATGAGATTTTTTTAGTTAGCTCTAAATCATATCCAGACTTAGTTCCATCACGGTCCATTGAAGTTAGAAGAATTTCTCCCGCTCCTAAATTTTCTACTTTTTTTGCCCAAGAAATAGCGTCAATTCCAGTTGGATTTTTTCCACCATGTGTAAAAATTTCATAATTTCCTTGTGAATTTTTTTTAGCATCAATCGCTACAACCACGCATTGTGCACCAAATTTGTTTGAAGCATCGGAAATTAATTGAGGATTTTTTATTGCCGCACTATTGATTGAAATTTTATCAGCACCACATTTTAAAAGATTGGAAAAATCTTGTATTTCTTTAATTCCACCACCAACTGTAAATGGAATAAAGCAAACTTGTGCAATTTTTTTCACCATATCTAAGGTAGTTTCTCTATTTTCTTCTGAGGCGGCAATATCAAGAAAACAAAGCTCATCAGCGCCTTCTTCATAATAGAATTTTGCTTGTAAAATCGGGTCTCCAGCATCTGCCAGATTTTCAAAATTTATACCCTTAACAACTCGACCATTTTTAATATCAAGACAAGGAATTATGCGTTTTTTTAACATTTTTTTAAAATTAAATTGTTTGAAACTAAATCTGTTATTGAGAGCTAATACCATTTCCAGTCTATAATGCACTATATTAACCTCATCTTTTTGGTAAAAATTTGCTCGAAACGCTAATTAGGGTTAACCTCGTCATCCTTGAAGCGCAGCTTCGAGGATCTCATGAGTTTACAACTCCTTGGAGCAAAACTCATGAGATCCTCGGCTCTGAGAGCCAAGGATGACGAGTTTTGAAGGTTTTTTTATCGGCGAATTAGCGTTTCGAGCAAATTTTTACCAAAAATTCGAAGTTAGAAATATGCAGGATTAGCTTAATATGCTATAACTCCCCCCTATGAAGCTCAAGATTCCTGAGATCCTCGACTCTTTGAGTCAATGATGATGAGGGTCAGTAATTTTGGATTTTTACTTCAAGACGAGAAGCTTTTACGCCACATCACAAATGCTAACCAAAAGCAGCATATTATCCAAATCTTCCGCTGAAAAATTATCTGCAGCAACTCTATTTGGATTAGTTGGGAAATAAACTAAATAATTGTTTGATATATCGTCTTTTTTTATCTCTATTTTACCACCGTGATGCCAAGTAAGAAAATAACAAATCAAAAAATTTGTATATAATTCAGCCTGATCTTTTTTTGTAGGTGATGCAAAAAATATATTATTATTGATATCATTTAATTGATTTACTGGAATTTTAAAATCAATTACAAGCCCATCATTTTCTGCATTTATTTTGACTGCTAAATTTTTAGAAGTTGTTCCTAT
>CAMDMO010000103.1 GCA_945902255.1 Rickettsia typhi
TGTTTTAGAGCCTCTTTTAGCTGAGCCTCGCAAGATAGACCATTTGAGCAACGCAAAATAACATCATTATCATTTTTTATAATCTCTGAATTACAAATTGGGCAATTTTTTGGAAATAAAAATGGTTGTGAAGAATTTTCTCTTTTTGATAAATCAACCTCTAAAACCTGTGGAATAACATCTCCAGCGCGCTGAATTAAAACAACATCATTGATACGAATATCTTTACGCAAGATTTCATCTTGATTATGTAGGGTTGCGCGAGACACAACAACTCCGCCAATATTGACGGGTTTTAATATTGCAACCGGCGTTACAGCACCAGTTCTGCCAACTTGAGTTACAATATTTTCAATTTTTGTTTTTGCTTTTTCAGCTGGAAATTTGTGAGCAATTGCCCATCTTGGACTTCTTGCAATAAAGCCAAGACGATCTTGCAAACCAAAGCTGTTTACCTTGTAAACCATGCCATCAATATCATAACTTAATTCATATCTTTGGTCGCCTATTTTCTCGTAAAGCTGCATTATTTCGTCGATATTGCGACATAATTTAGAGTGTGGCTCGGTTTTAAATCCAAATTCTTGTAATTTTTTTAATAAATCAAATTGAGAATCGCAGATAAAATCATCTGATAACTCGCCAACCGAATAAACGAAATAGCTTAATTTTCTTGAAGCGGTAATTTGAGGATCTAACTGACGAAGTGATCCAGCGGCTGCATTTCTGGGATTAGCAAAAATCTTTTTATTTAACTCTTCTTGCCTGTTATTTAGTTCTTCAAAATCTTTTTTATCCATATAAACCTCGCCACGAACTTCAAAAATTTTTGGCGGATTTTTTGATTTTAATTCTTTTGGAAAGTTAATAATTGTTTTAATATTTTCGGTTACATCCTCACCCTCCTCCCCATCTCCTCTAGTTGCGGCAAATATTAATTTTCCATCTTCAAATCTAGCTGAAAAAGAAAGTCCATCAATTTTAGTTTCACAAAAAAAATCTATTTTTGCTTCATTTGAAAAACTAAATAAATCAACAACTTGTTCTTGCTTATCTAATCCTAAGAAGCGATTGACGCGATTTATAAAATCTTGAATATCATCTTTTGTAAAACCATTTGAAAGTGATAGCATTGGTTTTTTATGGCGAATTTTAGAAAAAATTTCTAAAGTTTTTCCGCCAACTTTTTCATTTTCTGCAGTAAAAAAATCAGGATATTTTATACGAAATTCTTCAATTTCTTTACGCAACTCATCATATTTAGCATCAGAAATTAACGGCTTATCAAGAGTATGATACGACTCGTCATGCTTCGCTATTTCCGCCTTTAAATCTTTAATTTTTTTTTCAATATTTTGCATTTTTTAAATCAAATTATCGTCATTTGCATTATTTAAATTAGCACGAAGTTTTGTAAAATTAATTTTTGTAAAATATTTTGCTTCTAAAGCGTGAACTAAAACCTCTTCTTTTGTAATGTCAATTGCAAGAACTCCGCTATACATATCAATGCTAGACGCCATTAAAGCTGGATTAAATTTATCTTCTTCATTTAATTTAACTGAATAAATAATTGGTATTGCAACCTCGTTTTTAATCGCAAGTTTTATAATTAATAAAATTGAAGAAAAAAAATTTTGAAGAAAAATTTTTATAAAATTTCGATAAAAGCCAAAACTCAAATATAGCAATTCACTTTTTTCTTCAATAAGCTTAAGTTTGAAAGACAGAATGCTCACAAGTGCCGAGGATATTATTCCAAATATTACATAAATCCAAGAAACATTTCCGGCGGTGAGCATGAATAAAACCCAAAGTGCGAATAAAAATAGAAATAAATTGAAAATATTTATCATATAATGAAAGTTGACATTTAACGCACTAATAATGAGCTAGTGTTTTTGTGCTTAAGAACACATACTCTCAATAAAAAATTATCAAAAAACAATGAAAAAAATTTTAATTATTGAAGCTAATTTTTATAAAAAAATCTCTGAATTATTACTTGCTGGAGCAGTAAAGGAAGTAACTAAAGCCGGATATCAATATGAAGTAATAACGGTGCTTGGAGCTTTCGAAATTCCAGCTGTAATAGCTTTTGCTAAAGATAGCGGAGAATTTGATGGCTATATTGCTTTGGGTTGCGTTATTAGAGGTGAAACAACTCACTATGATTATGTCTGCCAAGAAAGCGCTCGCGGCTTAAATGAGCTAGCAATCAAAGAAAAACTAGCGATTGGTTATGGAATTATTACCGTTGAGAATGAGTCTCAAGCTATAGAGCGCGCCGATTTTGCCAAAAAAGACAAAGGTGGCTTTGCAGCTAAAGCTTGTTTAGAAATGATTAAAATTAAAGAAAAATTTAGCAAATAGCTTTTATTTCTTAGCATGCTATAGTTATGAAGCTTGCGAGGTTGGAAGAATAGATGAATCAGCTAAAAAACTAGTGCCTCAGTAGTATCTGAGGCTCCTAGAAGGTAGTGTAAAAAAATATTATTATTTTATCAATCCAGCTTCTTTAAAATATTTTAAAGCTCCTGGGTGAATTGGTGTTGAAATTCCCTCTTTTACCATTTCTTCTTTTTTTAGCGAAGCAAAAACTGGATGTAAAAGCTTCAAGCTTTCAAGATTTTCAAATGTTGCTTTTGTCATAAAATAAACCGCATCATTATCATTTTTAGCATAAGTTACAACCGTTGCTTTAACGCCAAAGGTATTGATATCTTTGGTATTTCCAGCGTAAGTTCCACCATTAATTTTTGCTCTCACATAATAAGGATTGAGCTTTATTAATTTTGCAATTGTTTCCTCATCAACGCTTATAATTCTAACTTTACAAGTTTGAGTAGCCTCTTGTAACACTCCATTAGGATTTCCAGAGGCATAAATCATTACATCGATTTTACCATCACATAAAGCTTTTGGCTGTTCGGAAGGTTGCAAATAGGTAATTGCAGCAAAATCTTTTTTCTCCCATCCTTTTGCCTTCATTAAAACTTCCATAGTAGCATACATTCCAGAGCCTTGCGGTCCAAAATTAACCCTTTTCTTCAAAAGATCGTTTAATGTTTTTATATCAGATTTTTCCATAACCGCTATAGTGAAAGTTTCTGTATACAAAGAAAATACTGATCTTAATTCTTTAAATGGCTCTTGATCTGCGAAAAATCCGCTACCATTAAAAGCGTGATATTGCCAGTCAGATTGTACAATTCCAAAATCTATAGCATTAAAGCTATTTCGAGAGCTTGCTGTATTATTATGAATTGCATTTAAGTTAGAAACTGAGCCTCCAGTTGATTCAACTGAGCAGCGAATATTATGCTCTTTTCTTCCGCGATTTAAAAATCTGCAAACCGCTCCACCAGCTGGATAATAAACTCCAGTTATTGCTCCGGTTCCAATTGTTACATATTTAGTTGCGGCAAAAGATTCGGCGGTGAATGTTAATAAGCTAGATAGCGAAAGAACTAATAAAGATATTTTTTTCATTGTTTTGGATAAAATGATTTAAACTAAACTATCAATGTGGATTTTAGGATTGGTTTTAATTTTTAAAAGTCAAAATCTTTCTTTAACAAAGAATCCTCTTCTTGTACGAAAGTTTTATTAAAACAGCTTAAGTAAAATAAAATTTTGACATTATTAAAACCGCTTTATAGGTTGTTTGAGGTTTTGATTTTACTAAAAAAGTAAATCCTTCTTTTATTAATTTCTCATTATTTAGCTACTCTTAAATAGTCTAAACTAAGGTGAAAGTAATAAGCTGCACAATCATTTAAAATAACTAATCGGGTAATTTATGAAACTTTGGCAACAAGTTCTTGTGGGTCTTATTCTTGGTATAATCTCTGGTATTGTTTTGGGAGAAAAGGCTGCGGGGTTAAAAATATTTGGTACCATATTTATCAGTCTAATTAAAATGGTGATTGTGCCGTTAATTTTCTTTGCCATCCTCGCTGGAATCACCTCGATGAACGGACAAGGAAATTTTACCAGAGTTGGAATTAAGGGATTTAGTGCCTATATTCTTACAGCTGTTTTTGCTGTTATTATCGGACTTACCGCCGGAACTTTATTTCAACCAGGAGTTGGAGTTGACTTAAATGCAATGCTTGACACCACAGCTTCAGCTACTCCCGCAAAAACTCCACCAGCAATTTCAGAATTTTTACTTGGATTAATTCCAACCAATCCTTTAAATGCGATGGTTTCTGATAATTTTTTACAAATTATCGTTTTTTCAATATTTGCCGGCATCACTATTAATTTAGTTGGTGAAAAAGCTAAACCAGTTAAAGAGTTTATATATTCCGCTTCACAAGTTTCATTTAAGATGATCGAAATCATAATAAAGCTTGCGCCACTTGGTGTATTCGGTTTTATAGCTTGGATCATAGGAACTCAAGGAATGGATATTTTAGCAGCCTTAGCAAAATTAATAGTTGCAGTTCTAGTAGCTTGCGCTTTTCAATATGTTGTGTTCGGTATCATGATTTTGATTTTTGCTCGCATTTCACCAATGCCTTTTTATCGCAAAATCTTATTTACACAGTCAATTGCCTTTGCAACAAGCAGCAGTAAAGCAACCCTTTCAACTGCGATGGGGCAATTACAAGAAAAAATGGGGGTTTCTAAAACAAACTCTAATTTTTTAATGCCTCTTGGGGTTTGCATTAATATGGATGGAACCGCTATCTACCTTGGAATTTGTGCTTTGTTTTTTGCGCAAGCCTATGGAATTGACTTAAGTTATCAAAACTATTTAATGCTGGTTTTAACCTGCACTCTTGGATCAATTGGTGCCGCAGGAATTCCTAGTGGTTCAATTATATTCATGGGAATGGTTCTTACCTCTGTTGGATTGCCAATTGAAGGAATCGGAATCATTCTTGGTGTTGACAGAATTTTGGATATGGTTAGAACTACTATCAATATTACTGGCGATAGCGCCATAACTTTAATTGTTGATAAAAGCGAAGGAGCCTTAGATGAAAAAATTTACCACTCAAAAAAGTCTTAAATCAACTATTCTTAATATAAAAAGCTACGCAGGCGCAACCTGCGTAGCTTTTTTTTTCTTATTTAGCTCGCAAAGTTTTGCTGCAGATAAATTTATAGAAAAATATAAAGAAGATCTTACTCAAATTGAAGATTATTTAAATGGCATTACAAATCTCTCAGCTAAATTTATACAAGAATCAGATGGTAGTTTAGCTGCTGGGAAGTTTTTCCTTTCTCGCCCTGGAAAAATGAGAATTGAATATGATAAGCAACCTAAAATTTTAATTATTGTTAACGGTTCAATTTTAGCCTATCAAGATCTTGAATTAGAAGAAACTTCATATCTTAGTACAAATACAACGCCCGCTTCATTCTTAACTAGGCAGAATATTTCTTTTGAGGCTAAAGATGTTGAGGTAACCAATGTTCAAAAAAACAATA
>CAMDMO010000104.1 GCA_945902255.1 Rickettsia typhi
CTATGCTTACATCCGCAGAAATAAACTGTTTTATTTTCACTAGCCTCATAAACCACTGATTTCATTATGCTGGTGCCATCTTCTTTTTTATAAGCCTTATGAGAGCCGTCACAAAAAGGTTGGCTTTTTGAAAATCCACAAGAGCACCAAAAATATTTTTTACCCGCCTCAACCACTACAGGAAAGTTAGATTTAGCGGCAATATTTGGTAAATTAATTTCAGTCATTATAATATTAAATTGGTTACTTCGTCAAAATTCATCATCTGCAAATTTTGCTGCATCGCTTTTTCATAATAATGATTTTCCTTCATAACCTGTAAATTAGATTTAGAAGAAATAATTATTACGATATTATTTTTATCAAATTTAACTTTTGTTGAAGACATAACCTTCAAAATTGAAGCAAGATATTTCGGATTGCTAAGATAAGAAAAATATTTATCAAATTTTTGCTGCAATTCTAACTCTGCAGATGCTTTGTTGGTAAGCTTTGTCTGATTATAATCTTCCAAATAACGACAAGATTTAAAATCAATAATATATAATTTATTAGCACTAATGAAGGCCGCTTCACAAAGAAATAATTTTGCTTTTTGTTCATCAAAATTTGTCGGTATAAAATAATCTTTGTTAACCATTCTTCCAGCAGCTTTCATGGTGGAAACTAGATCTAAAATTAATTTTTTAGTAACCTCATCATGCTCATGATTTACAGACTTTATAGCATGTTCTTCAGAAGGTTTTTTTGAAACTTCTTCTGATTTTAAATTAGAAAATTTATTAACAAATTCTGAAATGTTTTTGGTAACTCGACCAATTAGATTTTTATTGGTTTCCACTTCAATTTTATAGCTATCATTTAGTTTTTTATAGAGGTCATTACCAACTTTTACTATCGCATCTTTGGAATCTCTCATCACCGCATCTTGTATTAAGCGCCAATCATCCATTCTTTTTTGAATATCTTCTGCCCTCAATAAAGCCAGTGCAATTTGCTTCTCCGCTTCAACTCTAAGCCTAATTTCAATCTCTTTTTCTTTTCTTAAATCGTCAATTTCAAGCAATAATTTTTCAACTTTTTCAATATCGGTTTTGGTTGTGTTCAATAATTTTTCTTCAGCAAGATTTCGAGCCTGAGATTCTTTTTCCACAGCTTTGCGTAAATCACGAATTTCTGCAGCGGATGACAATCTAAAGCGAGAATATCTAATATAAACAACGATCATCATGAGAGCCATGCCTACGTTGCTAATAATAATATAAATATAATCCATTTTTAAAAAATTCTAATTTTTACGACAGCTCGATATTATCGATTAATCTAATCCCATCCAAGTAAACTGCAATAAATATCCGAGCTGAACACCCTGATTTTAGATCTGTGATCAGTTTTAAATCATCTTCCTGACGAACTTCCAAATAATCAATTTTTCCAAAACCAATTTCTAATAATTCTTGGCGTTTTTTTTCTAAAATTTCTTCAATATTTTGCGGATTTTTTATAATATAATTTTTTATTTCAGATAAAATACGAAAAATATTTGCCGCTTTAATTAATGAAGATTCACTTAATCTTTGATTGCGCGAAGACATTGCCAGACCGCTTTGACTTCTAATAATTGGATGTGAAAAAATTTCGATTTCTAAATTTAAATCTTTGACTAACTTTTTAATAATTTGTAATTGCTGAAAATCTTTTTGACCAAAAATTGCAACTTGCGGTTTTACAATATTAAATAATTTTGTTACAATTAGCGCAACTCCTTCGAAATGCCCTTGGCGCGCAGCTCCACACAAAGAATCGACCATTTTGGTTGGAATAATTTTTAGCGAGAAATCATCGCCAAAAATCTCTTTTTCATCTGGCAAAAAAACATAATTCACCCCTGATTTTTCCAGTTTTTTTAAATCAGATTCATTTTGTCGCGGATATTTTTCATAATCACTTACATCATTAAATTGCGTCTTATTAACAAAAATACTAACCACAACAATTTCCGCTAATTCTTGAGCTGTTTTTACGAGCGCCAAATGCCCTTCGTGCAGCGCTCCCATAGTTGGAACGAGAGCAATTTTTTTTGCGGAGTTTTTTAACTCACTTCTTAATTCTGATATTTTTGTAATTACTCGCATTTTTGTTTTTGGTTTAATTGAAAAAGGGGTCAGACCCCTTTTTTAAAATTATGTAAAGGGGTCAGACCCCTTTTTCAATTTCTGCCAATTATTGAGCTGTTTTTGCGAATGCCAAATGCCATTCATGCTGCAATCTCATAGTTGGAACGAGAAGATTGCAAAGGGGTCTGACCCCTTTTTTAAACCGCCTATACCAAACTAATTTATCTTTTTTATAAAACTTAAAACCCTTACCACTCCCGCTAAATCTCGCTTCATCTCTTCAAAAATAAATTTCTTTTGAGAAAAGATTTCAACTATTTCATCTTCTTGTCCAAAGCCAATTTCTATGATAATTCTGGCATTTTTATTCATAAAATCTTGCGCCTTATCAGCAATTCTTCTATAAAAATCTAATCCGTCAAGCCCGCCATCTAGCGCTAGTCTTGGCTCAAACAATTTAACTTCTGGCTGTAATGAATTAATTTCTTGCGATGCAATATAAGGTGGATTTGAAATTATTAAATCAAAAAATTGATCTGGCTTTAAAGATTGAAAAAGATCTGATTTTATCAATTGCAATTGACTTTGCGCTTCGTGATTTATGGCATTTTTTTTACAAACTTTCAATGCCTCATCACTAATATCAACAGCAACTCCCTGAGCATTTTTGTAAGATTTAAGCAAAGTTAAAATCAAACATCCCGAACCAACTCCAAGCTCTAAAATATTTATTTTTTGATCTTTGTTAAGATTTTTTTCAAAAACCAATTCTATTAAAGTTTCCGAATCTGGTCTAGGATCAAGAACATTGGAATTTACAATAAAATCTCGACCAAAAAATTCTCTTTTTCCAATAATGTGAGAAATCGGCTCAAAATTAGCGCGGCGCTCGATTAGTTCAAAAAACTGTGACAGCTGCTCATTGCTTAACTCTAAATCTGGATTAAAGATTATTTTTTCACGAGATGAATCTAGGCCAAAAATAAAAAAGGTGTGAGATAGTAAAATTAGAGAATCTAATTTTCCATTACTCACACCTTTTGAATCTAAAACCTCTTTAGCTTTTGCTAAAACCTCACGAATCTTCACTTAGAACTTACCCAAAATCTCGCGGGCTGAAGTTTCATTAACTAAGAAGTCCATATTTTTTTCTCTTCTAACATCAAATGTAGCGTTGCCATCTTTGCTTAAAATATTTTTTGTCGCTAATTCTTTTGAAACATTTCCTAAATTCAAAGAAACTTTTTGTAAAAAGTTAGAATAAGAATTTGCTGTAGGAACTTGCGCCGTAACAACTTCTGGCACTGCAGCGTCTGTTGGAGATGCAGGTTTTTGTAAATCAGCCATTTTTACAAAAGCGACTGAAATTTCATTAGCTAGCGCTTCAAATTTTTCAATATTAATGCTAATTGATCCAGACAGTTTGCTGTCATCTTGAAAGCTATTAACTTCGCCATTTACAACTATTTTATATAAAGAATTAGAAAATTCTAAATTATTAATTTTTGTAACTTTACTATATTGAACAGTTGCTTCACGAATTTGAGTTGGATCAGTAATTGGTTGTTGCTCACCTTGAGTTGGAGTTAAAATATATTCTATATTCATAGAAAAGTTATTCTTAATTTCACCTTGAGCTGGAATTGCTGGCGCAGGCGCAGCAGCAACTTGACCATCGGCAATTGGGGCGATAGCTGGCGCATTAGCTGCTTGAGCAGGATTTGGCACTGCAGCTGCTGGATTAGCAACAACCACAGGATCAGTTGCAACTACAGGAAGAGAAGGATTCGCAGCCACTGGAGCTGTTGCAGATGGAACTGACGGAATTGCCGCCGTTGCAGGAACAACTGCTGGAGGCACTATAGTAGCTGGATCTGTTGCTGGCATTGGAATTACAACTCCAACTGCACTCATAACACTATTAGCAGCGGCAGCTTTTGCGGCCTCAGCTGCTGAAATCAAAACCGAAGAAACATCGGAAGTTGGAGATACTTGCGCACTTCCTATAGTTATTTCACCAGTCTTAATTCCTTCAATAATTTTTTTCTCTAAAATATTTTTATAAATATCCACAACACCAAAGTTACTGATATTTTTCACATCCGCAGTAATTTTGGTAATAATTTTATCATTTTCGCCGAATATAGAATCAATATTGATGAATGAGCTTTCAGAAGAATAGACAACTGTTTTATCGGCACTTAAAACCTTGTGACCAAAATCTTTATAACTAAATTTTGCAATCCCATGATCAGCAATTGTAATTTTGATTTCTGGATCTTTAGCAAATTCAACATCTAGATTGTTAGTATCATCTTGAATTGAAACTTTATCGACAATTTTTCCAACAAAATCTGCAGAAAAAATTCCCGCTGAAGCTTGAAAATTTTTAACAATAATTTGACGCTTACCACCAGACTGCCCTGGAACTGTAAATTTCAAATTTGTAATTGTAATTTTTTGCGATATTGGAAAACCAGAAACTTCAACCGCTTGAGCTGAAATATGGGAGCTATTTTCACTAATAAAATTATTTACATGTTTTTGAGTTTGTCCGGTTTTAAAAAACCAAAAAGCACTATAACCTAAAGCCAATATTACTAGAACAATGGCTAATTTTATCGCTATATTCTTTCCCATAAATTTAAAAGTTTAGTTTGAAATTGAAACATTACGAGTCTCGTCAGGAACAACGAGGGTTAATCCGTCTAACTCTTTTGTCATTATAATTTGACAACCAAGTCTAGAAGTTGGAGTTAGTCCAAAAGCTAAATCAAGCATGTCTTCTTCGTCTTCACTTGCTTCTTCTAATAAATTATAGAATTTTTCTTCAACTATTACATGGCAAGTTGAGCAGGCAAGAGAGCCTTCGCAAGCGCCTTCTAAGTCGATATCATTATTATGGGCAGCCTCAAGAACAGTGGTTCCAACTGGAACTTGAAATTCTTTTTTCCCCTCTTTATTTACAAAGATTATTTTAACAGTTTCGGTCATTATTTTATCTTCTTTTTATTAATTTTATTTTGCAAAAAATCTATATGAAGTTTTATAAATATACAATTTAATAAATAAAGAATTTTAAAAAAATTAAAAATAAAAATGACAAAGATTGTTTTATTTCAACCAGATATTGCGGGTAATGTTGGCACAATAATGCGAACTTGCGCCTGCTTTGATGTTGAGCTGCACATTATTGAACCATGTGGCTTTCCATTTGATATTCAAAGGGTAAAAAAATCAGCACTAGATTATATTAATCATATAAAAATTTTTCGTTATGTTTCTTTTGAGGATTTTTTTCAAAAAGAAATTATAGAAAAAAAT